>JACKEB010000022.1 GCA_020633205.1 Polyangiaceae bacterium | reverse complement strand
GAGCACTGCCTCAAGAGTTTGTTTTAAGTCTTTAGTTTGATTGAGCATTCGCGCTTCAATCTGGCGCGCCGGCCGGATCTCCGAGGTTTGTTGGGGGGGAGGTCCGCCCGTGCACAACACAACCAGCCGATCGACGCGTCGGCGCTCGAACAGCTGGGCGTCGATGCGCTTGCTGGTGTGTCCTCCCGGAAGCACC
Source organism: Polyangiaceae bacterium (assembly GCA_020633205.1). Taxonomy (NCBI): domain Bacteria; kingdom Pseudomonadati; phylum Myxococcota; order Polyangiales; family Polyangiaceae; species Polyangiaceae bacterium. The sequence continues at coordinate 214,092 of JACKEB010000022.1, read as the reverse complement.
GCGATGCTCGGATCACTGACGCCAGCCAAGTCGATGACCGCCTCGGGCCCTACGGCGCTGACCCAGCCGATATCCACGCTGGCCACGCGGTGTCCCTCGAGCAACGGCCGCGCGGCGTCCATCAGCGCCAGGCGATCTGCCATCACATGCCGCGCGGCAAAGCCGCCTTGCCACCACAAGGCGCTCAGGGCGAGCCATGCAAGTAGACATCGAAGCAGCGACGCCCAGCGCGCTGCGTGCCGCCAGATCCCCACGGCGACGACCAACGCCAGCGGCAGCACCGGAACGTAGAGCCGGAAGAGCGCCATCCAGTCACCGCCCGCCAGGGTCAGGGCCACGGCGTGGGCAAACAGCGCCGCAGTCCACCAGCGCAGGCGCGGCGAGAGCTTGGGCCAAACCCGCGGCGCCACGACGCACAGCGGCAGTCCGGTCAGGATCCAGCCGCCGAGCGCGTAACGCAGCCCATGCTCCAAGTCGCTTGGCTTCGCCAGCACACTGAGCGGCATCGGGCGCCCGAAGTAGGCGCTCCGCAGAGCAATCACGAGTAGCGTCGGAGCGATCCCAAGTAGCAGTGGCAGCGCACGCCGCAGTCCCTGTTCGCGACTCGCGCGCTCGAGGAGCAACACTCCGACGCACGCCAAGAGCTCAGGACGCCACGCCCCGGCGACGCCCAACGCGAGGCTCGCTGACAGTGCGACGCGACGCGACTCCGGCGCATCCCCTCCCCCCAAACCCACGATCAAGAGCCCAAACACCAGCGGTGTTTCCATGCCGGTGCTGGCCCAAGTGGCGGCGCACGGGGCGAAGGCCAAGAGCAGCGCGAGGAGCCAGCCGCCCTGACGCGGGAGCGCCAACTGGCCGAGGCGTGCCCAGCCGAGCACATACGCGACGGCGCCAATTCCACGCGCAAACTGCAACACCGCGAGCGGTGACTCACGCCCGCCCGAGCTCAGCAAATGGGCGTAGCCGAGGGGCGTGACTGCGTCGACGATGTCTCCGTGAGGATTGAAGCGATAGCCGAGGCCCGAGGCCAGGTTCGCTGCCATCCGCGCGGAAATGAGTGCGTCATCGACCGCGAAGCCCCAACACAAGAGGAGCCCCGCCGCCCCCAGCAGCGCTCCGTAGAGGCATGCAGGTCGAGGCTTCGGCACTTCCATAACTCCCGTCTGAGGCGTCCCTAACTCGATTGGCCGAGTGTGTCCAAAACCCGGCGATCCCGTCTCAAAAGTTAGGAAATCCGCCGCGGCTTCCTACGATGAGGTCCACATGTCGGCCCTCCATGTCGTCGTTCGTCCTCGCCCGGAAAACGCACCCAACGCTGCCCTCGCCCCGCTCTACGGCCTGTTCGATGTCGTCGTCGATGGCGTGAACCTCACCGCTCGCATCGGCGACGGTGAAGCCCTGGCCCTGCTCGGTGAGCTGGGACATGCCGTCGCCACCCTGGCGGCCGGCCGAAAAAGCCGCGCTACCCTCGGTTTGTATGCCGATGAGGAGGCCTGGGAGCTCGGCCTCGAGCGCGCCGGGGAGCAAGTCCTGCTCACGGTGTTCCGCAACGGACCGCAGCCCGAGGTTGCGGTGTTCGAGCGCAAGGTGAGCCTCACGGCGATGCGCCAGGGCGTGCTGCGCGCGCTGAGCGATGTGGCGCCCCCGGCCAAGACGCCGACTGGCGTGCTCGCGTCCCTACGCTCCGCGAAGAGCCTGCTCGAGCGTGCGCTGCCAAGTGGCAAGAGCTTCGGCGCCGAGCGCGTGCCGGCGCGTATTCGCATCAAGACCAAGGACGCCCTGGGATTCGCCGCCTCGGGACAGTTCCGGGTGCCTCAAGGAGCGGAAGCCGACTGCCCCCACGTGGAGCGCGCGGATCTACACAGCCTGCTCACCCTGGGCACGTTCGAGGTCTCCGCCCACGGCAAGACGGCGCGCCTCAGCGGGGTGCACCTGTTCCTGGTGGCGGAGCGCTTGGTGGCACTGGCAGACGAGCTGCTCGAGGCGTGGCGCTCGGCGCGTCCACTGTTTCGGCGCTTTGACGTCGGCGGCGCGCGCCTCGGCTTCCGGCGTGGACCGGGAGAGTCTCCAGTGGCGCTCAGCTTGAGCGCCGCGGACGCGAATCCTGATTCCCCACGGATCACTTTTCCAGAGCTGTCCGCACCGGGCATGGTGGACGGCATCGCGCGCTTCTGCCGCTCGCTGCTCGACACGTTCGTTGATAAGGACGCTTCCCAGGGCAAAAACCTGCGGTTGATCGGGCTGTCTTCCGCCGTCGGCGCCCTTCAAGAGCGCCTCGACGACGCGCTGTGCGACGACAGCGTCACGAACCCGGAGCCTGAGAGCTACGCCTCCTTTGGGGCGCGGCGTGCCACTCGCGGCGCCAGTGGCATGTGGGAGCACGGCGGCAAGATGCGCTTCATGCCGCGCTGGGTCGCGACGGTGCCGGGCATCGACTTGCGCGCGACCTTCCTTTGCGGTGACCGCCTGATGGTTGGCGCCGCGCGAGAGACGGCTTGCATCGACCGCCAGAGCGGCGTGGTGCTGTGGCGCCTGCGCACCCAGCGCGCCGCCTGCGTGGTGACTCCCCTGGGCCTTGCCCGGATTCATCCAGATGGCCGCGTCGACTTGCTGGATCTCGAGACGGGTGAGACGCGCTTTACGCGCCACCTGCTGCCGCGGGTGCCAAGCGGTGCTTCGGGAGCCGTGGTGCACACACCGGGCCTGCCGAAGCTGTTGGTGTTGGCTGAAGGCGACCGGCAGATCACGGCCATCGACCTGGTGAGCGGCGAGGTGCGCTGGCGTCATACGGCGCGCCGCCCCGGCGCCTACCGCATGCGCCGCGCGGGCAAGCTGCTCTTGGCGGGCGGCGGCGACTCCAGCCTGTTCGCGCTGGATGTCTCCACCGGCGAAGTGGTGTGGCGCATCCGCGACCGCATGCCATTCCACGCGGATATTACCATCGACAGCGACTCAGCGTTTGCGATCAGCGCGGCGCCCGGTGGGCCCTGCCGCCTGCACCGTCTCGATCCGTGGACCGGTCGCCAGCTGTGGAGCGCGGATATCGAAGAGCGCCAGGCGCCCGGCCAGGCACCGCTGGTGACTCAAGAAGTGGTGATCGTGCCGGTGCGCGACAAGCGCGGCACGGGCGCCCGGGGCTTCCATCGCGAGACCGGAGCGGCGCTCTGGGAGCACGCGCCGGGACTCAGCTCACCGACTGCCGCCTGGCTCGCGGTGGACGACGCGCTGATGATCAACAGCGACGCGGGCACCTTCTTCTGCCTCGACGCGGCGACCGGCACCATCCGCTACAACCACGTGTTCTCGCGCTCCCTCGATGCGGATCAGCCGCGGCGCCTGGAGCCGGTGCTGCGCAGCGGCGCCCTGTTCGTACCGCAGCACGAGGTGCACGTGGTGCGGCCGCGCGACGGTGAGGTGATTGGTAGCGTACCCACGGACTTGATCCCGGATTTGCTCCGAGTCGATGAGCGCTGCGATGTGTACGTGGCGGAAGAGAGTGGGCACCTGGCAGCTTTCGGTGCTGCTCCCCGCTTGAGTGTGGTGGGAAGACGCTAGTTCCCTCCCCCGAACAAGCAAACGGGCGGCTCCAGTGGAGTCGTCGACGTTTGTGGCTGGTAAGGCTCAACCGCAGTGGGCTTCGCCGCCGTCGATGAAGATCACGTTGGCGGTCATCCAGTAGGTGCAGGGCTGCGCCAAGGCGACGATGCAGTTGGCGACGTCTTCCGGCAGCGTGAGCCGGTGGGTCGGCACCTTGCGGATCGCGACCTCGGCGATCTTGTCGTTGTTCGGGATCTTCTTGAGCGCTGGCGTATCGGTGACGCCGGCGCACAGCGAGTTCACGGTGATTCCGCGGGGAGCCAGCTCGGCGCCCAGCTGGCGACAGTGCGACTCGAGGGCGCTCTTGGCAGCGCTCACCGCGCCATACCCGCCCCAGGTCTCCCGCGAGCCGTTGCTGGTCATGGCGAAGATCCGACCCTCGTCGCACATCAGGCCGCGCTCCAGCACGTCCTGAGTCCAGTAGACGAGGCTATGGGCCATGACGTCGAGGGTCATGTCCATCTGCTTCTGGTTCAGCTGCTCCTTGGGGTTCTCGTCGATGAACGGGCGCAGCGTTCCGAACGCCAGGGAGTGGAGCATCACCCGCACTTGTTCGTTCTTGCCCCGTTCGGCGAAGCGGCGCTTCACGTCATCCAGCACTTCAGCGCGCTTGGCGGGATCCGCGGCGTTGACGTTGTAGAACCACGCCTCACGCCCGAGCTCCTGGATTTCCGCAGTGAGTTCCTCGACGTTGGACATCGTCGCCCGGCGATCGAGGTGCACACCGATGATGTTCGTGCCGGCGCGGGCCAGTGCACGACTCACCGCCGCGCCAAAGCCGCTCGAAGCTCCGAGGATCAACGCCCAACCGCTCAGCGGGGGCAGCGCAACCTTCTTCGTGTCGCTCATCGGAACCGCGCTGTACTACAGCCGAGCCCATCGTGTGACCCCGCAATCGTGCGCAAGTGGCCAGAATTCGGCCTCGAGAGCCACGAGCGAGCCACGGAGCAAACTCGAGATTGCTGCTCCACAAGGTGTGTGGAGCGTTACGCAGCTGCGTAAACTCGCTACTCGGCCGCTTGCTCGGCGGCGTTGCCTTCCGCCAAGCGTTGCTCTTCCGCTGCCTTCTCCCGCACGAAACGCGCGATAGCGCGCATCGGCACTCGCGTTGGGCACTGCGCTTCTTTCTTCGCAAGCACGGCGTCTGGAACATGCGCGAAACCCAGTGCCGCGGCGGTGTAGTCCGGCATGCTTCTGGAGCCTCCGAGCATCAGCAGCATCACACCGCGATACTCCCCGTTCGACTCCTCAATCCGCCTGCCCTCCCCGCGATCACACAGACCACATGCGATGCAGCCGCCAAAGCCAGCCAGCTGTTCGCGCTCGTCAGGCGTCACCGGAGGCAGACGGTCGGGACCGTAGTTCTCCTTGAAGAGCCCGATGCCGAGGTTCTCCTTCGAGCCAAACAGCCGCTTCAGCAGAGTGACGATCAAGGACCAGGCAAGGAAGACTGCAGCTTTGACGCGCGCCGGCACGCGGGCAACGTAGCACGAAGCCAAGCGGCGTAAGATCGCGTGCAAACCGGCCGTTCCTTAAACACCAGCACGCGACTGCTCGAGCCGGGGAAGGCGCTCGGCCGAGCCCCGTATACCTAAGCCCTCGCGTAACCGCGTTACGCCACGTCGTTACGCTGTTACGGGGGGTGTTACACGGCTAAGTGGCTGAAAACACGGTCAAATTACTTGGCACGCTGCGTGCTCTAAGGCTCGGTATGCAGACGGAAAGCGTAGCCCAAGCCCAGCCCACCAGCGCAGCCCAGCCCGGCCGCCACGACCCGGCGGAGCTGGAGCAGGAGCGGATCCTCCTCGAAGGCCTGATGGCGGACGACCCCCGCGCCTGGCAGGAGTTCAACACCCGCTACTCGCGCCTCATCTATCGCTGCATCACGCGGGTCACGGCGCGCTTCAGCGCGGTGGTTGGCCCCGACGACATCCGCGAGATCTACGCGATGCTCTGCCTCAGCCTGCTGGCAAAGGACAAGCGCAAGCTACGAAGCTTCGAGCCCGGTCGCGGCAACAAGCTTGGTAGCTGGATCGGCATGCTGGCCATCCACACGGCCTACGACCACCTGCGGAGCCTGAAGCGTGAGCCGAAGCGCGGCTGCCTGAGCGAGGCCGAGTCCCTCACCAGCGACACGCCGGACCCCTTCGAGCACCTGCTCATGCGTCAGCGCGCAAGCATCGTGAGCGAGCTGCTCCAGCAGTTCAGCGAGAAGGACCGCCAGTTCATCACGCTCTACTACGGCGAAGGTCTGGAGCCTGAGCAGATCGCCGAGAGCATGCAGATCAGCGTGAAGACGGTCTACAGCAAGAAGCACAAGATCCGTAATCGCCTCACCGCGCTGCTGCAGGATCAAGCCCTCGCCGCCTGAGGTTCCCGGTTTTCTACCGGGGACCGCGCTCCCCTCCCGATTCCCCCTCGCCAGTTCCTGTACGGAAACCTCGGGAAGTCTGCACCCCAACCTTGCGTAAAAAGCGATTCAACGGCAGGACCTCGGTCCTGACGGTTACCGGCGCTGGCGTAGAGGAAACACATGGGGACGAACGGGTATGAGTCGCGAGGCACTGAGCTAGTCCACGCGAAGTTTTTGGGGGTGAGGTCCAGCGCTTGGTCGCTGGTGCTGGCGGGTCTGACGCTCTGGCTGGGAGCCTGCGGCATCGTGACCATCAAGCCAGCCAGCGCTGGCACGGAAACCGAAGCCTCACGGAAACGCGCCGCGCGCTACGATGGCCCCGAGTGCTACCAGGTGCTGTACACGCCGGAGGAGAGCCGCGAGCGCCACGAGCTACAGACGGACACGAGCGCGGCCGCGCAGGTGCTGCTGGCGACGTGCGCCCGCAACGAGTACCGAGGACACACCCAGGATCCCAAGATCGCGGCCGTCCGCTTCATGGACTTCTACGAGGGCTACGACGAGCGGTCCGCGGACCCCATCCTGCTCGCAGCGACGACGATCAACGAACACTACAGCCTGAACGGCGGCGGCGGCATCTACATGGGCGGCCGAGGCGCACCGCCACTGATTGCGCTGTTCCTCGGCCCTGTGGAAGAACCTGAGCTGACGAAAGCGCTCGCGTCGGTGCAAGTCCCCGATGACGCGAAGCAAGCCTTCATCGAGAACTTCCGCGAGGCCAAGTCTCACTTCACGCATCAGACGAATCAGCTAGAGGGCGCCTACAAGGAGCTCTTCGTCGACGTCCCGAAGCAGGTCCAGGCGCGGCGCAAGTCCCAGTTCGAAGCGCAAGCGGCTAACTGGTCGACGCTGGATGGCTACGCGGAACGCATCAAGCAGGCTGCGGCCAAGCAGGGCGGCGACCCGGAGCTACTCGAAGACCTGAAGGCGCTGCGCGTGAAAGTCGTCGAGTCCTCCAAAGACGATTACCTCAAGGATCCGCTATTCGCGCGGCTCACCCGGGAGATCGCACTGCAGTACGCGCTAGCGCAAGACGCCGCGAGCCTCGCCGCGGAGCGACGCGTCTTCCGGCGTGACTTCCGCGAGCCAGACCCATTCCCAGAGACGCTCGCCGTCGAGGTCTATTACGCGCAAATCGAACTCATCAACGAGTTTCGCGTCGCCAAGGATAAATTCCGCAAGGCAAAATATGCAGGTCTCGACGACGCCACCGCAAAGGCGCGCGCCGGACGAGATTTCGAGGACGTGATCCCGAGTGACCTGCGCGTGCCCGAGCAAATGGGGATCCCGGAGTATGAGAAGCTCTTGGACAAGCGACGCCAGGCTTTCCCGTTTCAGGAGGTCGTCGAGACCATGACGCCGAAGGAAGATGGGGTCCTCGTTGCGTTCAAGAAGACCCCCATCAAGACGTTCGAGTACTACGGTTGCTACCGCACCAATCGCATCCGCCGCATCAGCTCCGACGGCCGCATCGAATACGAAGAACACTGCAACACCCGGCCGAAGGTCGAGATGCACGAAAACGTGAAACCTCTATTGTTTCCCGCTGAAGAGGCCCAATGGCTCAAGCGTGGGACGAAGATCCGCGGGGTGAGCGTTGGGGGGCAAGGCAGGGTCGTTTGGCTGATCGAAAAGGAAGAAATCGTTTCCGAGCGTGGGTACCCGGTACCCCATCGGCCGGCGAACCCGAAAGCAAAGGACTGAATTCCGGCTCGGCTTTGCTATAGAGGCCCGCGGTGCCCCTTCGAGGAACAAACGCGGCGAAATTCCCAAGCGCGGCGACGCCCCTGCTCTTGCTCGCGCTGACGTGCTCCGCTTGCGGCGTCTTCGGCAACGGCAGCGAGCCACCGGCGATCAGCGCTCCCTCGCCCCACAGCGGGATCCAAATCGAGGAGTCTCCGGACCGCCCACGGCTTTCGCTGATCGAGCGCTTCGCTGCTCCGAGCGCCACAGCAGCGCTGGGCGTCGCCCACGATCTGGGTCCAGAGGCTTCGGCGGCGCTGGGCGGCCTCGTGGAGGGACGCCTGCGCGCCCAGGGTTTCCCCGAGGTAAAGCTCGAGGTACTGAGCGTTGGCTTCGTCATCACGACTCCAGTCGCTGACGCAAAGAGCGCCGGGCGCTTCATCCAGCTGGCACACGGCGCGCTTCAAGCACCGGTGCAGGCTGGCGATCCAGCGCTGAAGCAAGCCGAACAGCGCGTCGCCGGGCTCGGCTCGCATCGTGACGACCTGGCGGCGCTGCTCAGCGGCTGCACCGGGGAGCTCGCCGTCGCCAGCAACCGCCCCGTGCCGAACTTCGCCCAGCCGAGCGCCGCGCAGTCGCTGGAGCAGTGGAGGAACCAGATCTCCGCCCCGGGGTTCAGCTCGTTCGCGGTGGTTGGCCCGGCGCCTGTGCTGAGCGAGGCACGCGCCGCTCACGCCGGGCTGCCGAGCGGCGACACCAGCAAGCGCCCGGTCGACGCCTGGCCGGCGCGCTCGGCTCAGCTCGTGAGTGATCCAGCAGCGCGTGGCCTGTTGAGTGTCGCCGTGCGCGTGCCCGACGGCGCGAAGGCTGTGCAAGCCGCGGAGCAGCTCTCCGCGCCTGGCTCCCGCTTCAAGCGGCGCCTGGCTTCCCTGGGGATCGCCGATCCCGAGCGCATCGTTGGCACGACACGCCCGCGGGGTGGCTGCTTGGCAGCAGCGATCCCCGTCGAAACCACTGCCGTGGTGGGGCCTGCGGAGCTCAGCCTGGTGCTCGAGGACGAGCTGCGTGCCGCGCTCAGCGAGAGTCGAGACGAGCGCTGGAGCCTCGACGAGAGCGTGCTCGAGCCGGCGGATCCCCGTGAAGTCGCAGCTCGCGCAGCTTGGCGGGCGCTGAGCGGCTTAGAAGCAGCGACCACGGCGCCGGTACCCTTCGTCGCCTACCGGCCGCCGCTCTACGACGCCGCCGAACGCAAACTCGACTCGGCGACACTTGGAGCCGCACGGAAACAAGCGAGCACGGCCGCGGTGAAGATGCTCTCCCGTGTCGAGCAGTCGAGCACCGGCGTGCGCATCTTGCTCGCCAACCCCTGTGCACCGACGGATGAGGATCGCGGGAGCGCTGGGAGTGCGGCGCTCTGGGCCACCGCCGTCGCTGAAGCAGCGAATCGGCGGCGCAGTGCGGATCTCCGCTTCGAGCCGTGGATCACCGGGCACGGCGTAGGCCTGATCGCCACAGCGCACCGCACGCGTCCCGATGACGACTTGTACACCCGCGCCGCTGCCGCCCTCGGGGAGGCGGTGAGCGCGCCCCTTGACGCGCGCTGGACCGTCGATGCACGGGAGCAACTCCTGGGGCAGCTCGGGGGCACCCCGGACCCCGGTTGGCAGACGGCGTTCGTCGCCTTCTCGGGCGAGCACCCGTCTTGGCTTGATCCCCGAGGATCCTGGTCGAGCATGAACCGACTAGGTTCGGCCGCGGCGGACACTCGACGCAGCCTGATGCTCCACGGCCCATGGCGCGCCGCGGTGCTGAGCGGCAGCCCCGAAGCAGAAACGCGCGTGAGCGGCGAACTCCAGCGCTGGCTCTGGCCGTTCGCGCAGAATGACTCGCGCTGCCCGGTCGAGCCCGCATCCGTGGCGAAGCCTGGCCTCTACCGCGTCAGCACCAGCAAGAAGGCAGAGCTCAAGGCAGACGCCTGGATCATCGCTCCGCTGCCTGTCGCGAGCAGCCTGTCCGCGGCGGGCGAGTACACCAGCTTTCTCCTGAATCGGCCCCAGGGCTGGCTCGAAGCAGCGCTCCGACCGCGACGCATCGCCGCAAGCGCCGAGGCTCGACTCCTGGGCGGAGAGCGCAACGCCGCGCTCGCGATTGCGATTCATGCGGAGCCAGAGAAGCTCGAAGACGCCGTCGCTCAGGTGCGCGGCCTGCTCGAGCGCTTGGCTTCCGGCGCCATGACGCGCGCTGAGTTGAACTTTGCCGAGCGCTATTTCCAGCTCCGCGATCGCGAGCGTTCGTTCGACCCCATGTTTCGTTTGGTCGCACTCTGGTTCAGCCGCCCGCTGGTGAGCAAGCCGCCAACGCTGGCAGAAATCCGCGCCCTACAGCGCTCCCTCACCCCCGCCCGCCATGTCGTGGTGATTACGACCCGCGACAAGTGATGCGGCGAACACTCCCCGTTTCCCGCCGCGGCGCGTCGTGGTAGGCGCGGCGTGCCCATGACGACTTCTCACGCCACCGCACACCCGGACCGCCAAGTCGTTCTGATCCTCGACTACGGCTCCCAATACACTCAGCTCATCGCGCGACGCATCCGCGAGAGCCACGTCTACTGCGAGATCCACCCCGGCACGTTGAAGCTCGAGGAGATCCGCGCCATCGGCGCCAACGCGATCATCCTGAGCGGCGGCCCCGACAGCGTCTACGGAGAACACGCCCCGAAGAGCGATCCTGGCGTCTTCGACCTCGGAGTTCCGGTGCTCGGCATCTGCTACGGACAGCAGCTGATGGCGCTGCAGCTCGGTGGCAAGGTGGAGGGCAGCGAGCACCGCGAGTACGGCCCAGCGAAGCTCGAGGTCGATGAGTGCGTCGGCATCTTCCGCCCGTTTCCCCAGGGAGAAAAGCTTGACGTCTGGATGAGCCACGGAGACCGGTTGACCCAGCTCCCCAAGGGCTTCCGCCAGCTGGCGCACTCCCCAGGAGCACCCCACGCCGGCATCGGCGACCCCGAGCGCAAGCTGTACGGCATTCAGTTCCACCCCGAGGTGGTCCACACGCCTCGCGGCCGCGAGCTGTTGGAGGCGTTCCTCTTCGACTTGGCCGGGCTCGAGCCGTCGTGGACGCCGGGCTCCTTCGTGGACGAAGCCATCGAGGCGGTGCGCTCCAAGGTGGCCGACGACGAGCACGTGATTTGCGGACTGTCAGGTGGCGTCGACTCCAGCGTTGCGGCGCTGCTCTGCCACAAAGCGCTCGGCGATCGCCTCACCTGCATCTTCGTGGACAACGGCCTGCTTCGGCAGAACGAGGCGCGCGCAGTCGAGCAGATGATGGGCGACCACTTCCACCTGAACCTGGTGTGCGTGGACGCGCGTGAAGAGTTCTTGAGTCAGCTCAAGGGCGTCACCGATCCGGAGCAAAAACGCAAAATCATCGGTCGCGTGTTCATCGAGGTCTTCGAGAAGCACGCCGCCGAGGTGCAGAACGCCAAGTACTTGGTGCAAGGCACGCTCTACCCCGACGTGATCGAGAGCGTGAGCGTCAAGGGACCGAGCGCCGTGATCAAGAGCCACCACAACGTCGGTGGCTTGCCAGAGCGCATGAAGCTCTCGCTGATCGAGCCCTTGCGTGAGCTCTTCAAGGACGAGGTGCGCGCCGTGGGTGAAGCCATGGGCATGCCCCATCACGTCGTGTGGCGTCAGCCCTTCCCCGGCCCTGGCCTCGCCGTACGTTGCCTCGGGGAAGTGACTGAGCCACGCCTCGCGGTGCTGCGCCAGGCCGATGCCATCGTCGACGAAGAGGTGCGCAAAGCCGGGCTCTACGGCCAGCTGTGGCAGTCCTTCGCCGTGCTGCTCCCCGTGCGCTCCGTCGGCGTGATGGGCGACGACCGCACCTACGACGAGACCTGCGTGATTCGCGCCATTCACTCCACAGACGGCATGACCGGCGACTGGGCGCGGCTACCTCATGATTTGCTGGCCTCGATGAGCTCGCGCATCATCAACGAGGTCAAAGGCATCAACCGCGTGGCTTACGACATCAGCAGCAAGCCGCCCGCCACGATCGAGTGGGAGTGAGTTCGGGGGTGAGGTACCGCGTGCGTCTCTGGAGCCTTCCCGTGCTGGTGCTGCTAGCCTTAGCGCCGTCCGTCGGTGCGGGCTGTGGGGTCGGCGCCGGGCGCGCCGCCGTTTCCCTACGGATGTCTCGCACCGTGGAGACGCCGCGAGATGCCTCGGTGTTCATTGACGAGGAGTACGTCGGCCCCCTCGGCTTCGTCGCCGTGCGCGGCGTGCGTCTACCCGTGGGTGAGCACCGAATCACCGTCCAGAAGGAAGGCTACTTCCCCTGGGACCAGTTGGTCGTCGCCGACCGCGAGCCCATCCAACTCGAAGTGGTCCTGGAACCGATTCCAGACTGAGCCCGAATCCGAGGAAAACGCGCGCCCACAAGGGCACTTTCGCGGCCCAATCGCGCGCTAAGTGCATAGACTTGCTGAAAGTCTCTTGCTCACCCTCAAGGACTCGAACATAACTCTGCCCTCTCCGGGGTGTACCTCAATCTGGTAGAGGGCCGGCTTTGGGTGCCGGCTGTTGTAGGTTCAAATCCTATCACCCCGACCCGGCCCCCAATGGCGAAGGCCTGCTCAAAGAGCAGGCCTTTTCGCCATTTGGGGGCCTCGATCTTCTTCTTGTGGGCGGGCGCCCCGCAGGCCCGCCCACGACCTTCGGCCGCTTCGCTTCAGCGGCTTTGCTGGTTTGGACGCGTCTTAAGTCTTGCCGTGCGGCGAAGCCCTGCTCACAGAGCAGGCCTCTTCGCGTTTGTGGGTCGGGGTATTCTTCTTGTGGGCGGGCGCCCGCAGGCCCAGGCACGGCTGTCGCTTCCCTGCTTTTGTTCTGTCGGTTCGGACGCGTCTTCGGCCTTGTGGTGCGGCGAAGGGCAGGCCAGCAGTCTCTGACTATCAACCCTACAGGTGATTCGCGTTTGCGTGTCCGGGCATAGAGCGTGTTGCCGTCGACCGCGCGGAATCGTGCGCGCAGTCTCCACACGGGGGCTGATCCGGGGTAAGATGCTGTTCATGCGTCTCAGTACCCTCACCACGCTCACGCTCGTCCTCTCCATCACCGGCTGCGGTGGCGACGGCCCGGGAGGTGGCGCGAGCGGAATGGCCGGCGTCGGAGGCACAGGCGGTTCCGGTGGCATAGGCGGTTCCGCGGGGAATGGTGGCGTGGCAGGACAAGCGGGGAATGCCGGCATGGGCGGCAGCGCCGGGACGGGTGGCGCTTCAGGGAGTGCCGGTGCGGCCGGCATGGGCGGCAGCACCGGGACGGGTGGCGCTTCAGGGAGTGCCGGTGCGGCCGGCATGGGCGGCAGCGCCGGGACGGGTGGCGCTTCAGGGAGTGCCGGTGCGGCCGGAGCGGGTGGCGCTTCAGGGAGTGGTGGAAGCGGCCCGACTGCAGCGGACTGGGAGTGCTGCGGAGATGGCTACGAGAGCGTTGGGGGCACGTGCAAGCCAAAGGGCATCACCTGCGGCGCCACTCGCTGCGAGGATCGCGCGCACACGGCGGCAACGTGCAACGGCGGCACCTGTAACTACACCTGCGATTCCGGCTGGGACGACTGTGATGGAGACCCAAGCAATGGCTGTGAGGCATCGCTACTAGTCGGCGCTCGCTGCGGAAGCTGCACCACGAAGTGTGAGGCGGGAGAGCTGTGCTCCGAATCCGCGGGTTGTGTGGCCGCGTGTTCCCCACCAGAAACGCAGTGCTCGAGCAGGTGCGTCAACCTCACCGCCTCGCCCAGTCGTTGCGGCGGCTGCTCCGCGAGCAACGCCTGCGCCGACAAGCCTCACTCGACGCCGGTTTGTACCGGAAGCTGTGACAACCAGTGCGACGACGGCTACACCAAGTGCGGTGGGAATTGCGTCGACACCACCGCGGACACGGCAAACTGTGGTGGCTGTGGATTGCCCTGCACTGCCCCCAGCGGTGGCCTGGCCAAGTGTAGCGGGAGCGCCTGCTCAAAACTGTGCCCTCCAGGGCAGCAGTTATGCGGAAACGAATGCGCGGATACGCTGCGCAACAACTCTCACTGCGGGGGCTGCAACCAACCTTGCGCCGGGCAGTGTGTCAACGGAACCTGCGATGCAAGCTACGACAGCCTCGTGCTCCCCGGTGTGACCGCGGAGTATTTGGTATACGAGCAGGGCAACCTCTACTGGATCGAGGGCAACGACATCAAGTCCGCCCCCGAAGCAGGCGGTGCGGTCAGCACCGTGATCGCGAATCAGGAAACGCCCAAGTACTTGGTCGCGGAGTCCGGCTATCTCTACTACATCGCGACGTTAGGAGGCGCGGTGTACCGAGTACCGACCAGCGGCGGCAGCCGGGAGTTGGTCTCCGCAGCAAGCCAGGGATCGGAGCTGGCAGTGGGGGCTGGCTATGCGCTCTGGACCCAGCCCCCGCAGACTGGCTTCGGACCCATCGTTTACCGAGCGCCAATCACCGGCGGGTCCAGCGAGGAGTTCTTCACCACGACGCTGGGCACGGCGCTTCGCGGTATTGCGGTGGACGGCAACGACGCGGTCATCATGGTCTCCGCCGGGCCGATTTGGACGAAGTCTCTGGTCACCGGTCAGGAGCAGGAGATCAGTAGCAACATCATCGGCGTTGGTCTCACCTCCTCGAAGCGCGTTGCCTACCTGACGAACCGCTCGGGAACCGGAAGCGGCGGATCACTGGAAGCGATCAACCTGGGTACCGGCGCGAAGCGAGAACTCGACAAGCGGACGCAGTTTCCCGCCATCGCCACGGGAGTCTCCGACACACCTTGGAATTACTTCGGTGCCTCCGGACCGTTTGCGGGTGGTGTCGTGCCCCCGAGAGCGTTCTACCGCGTGCACAGCTGCGGCTTTCCGGCCGAGCAACTGTATTCTGAGAGTTCCAACGACACGAACCTGATCGAGCACCCGGCCCTTGGACCAGACTTCGTCTATTTCGCGACTCCGGCAGGCGTTCGGCGCGTCCCTCGCTAGTGTTTCGCGCGCTGAACACTACTCGTGCCAGTACACAGTCACACCGCCACGGTGGATTGCCGAGGCACCGTCGTTTTGTTCCGCGCGGATACTATCGGGACTGAGCGCACGCAAATGCTCGTAGAACTCATCCAGCACCTGCGGGGTGTGGCGAGTGTATTCGACCTGTGGCGTACCGATGTGGAGGAGTGTCCAGATCACCTCGCACTCGTCCTCACCAGCCGCCAACCAGGTGGGCAGCAGCGGGCGCGCGACGTCGCCGCCAGCAACCTCCGTGTAGGCGATCTTCGCTGGTCCACGCCTGAGCTTGCTCCTACCAACGCATGCGAGCCAGCCCCGCAAACTGCGGCGCGCCGGAGGCAATCGCCGTCGGGGCGCTCCAAGTCGTCCCCGTGAGGCTCGAGTGCTGCAATGCACTGCCCCGCACGAAGACCAGCTCCGCGTCGTGGCCACCAACCCCTGGAGCCAGCGCGGGAGAGCCTTGCTGCCCAAAGCTGTCCACCTGAGCGACGCTCCAGCTGCTTCCGGTCAGCTTGCCCGCGTAGAGCGACTGATCGTCGAGGGACACCCAGGCCACCACGATGTCGCCGGCGTCGGTTGCGGTGACGGAGAAGGTCTGGTTATTGGCTGGTCCACCCACTGCCTGAGGCGCACTCCAGCCGGTCCCGTTCACGCCGGAAATCCACTGAAGGGTGCGATCCGAGCTGCGCTCGAAGACGACTACGTAGTCTGCAACGCGCCCAGCGATCGCCGGGGGCGAGTTGGCCACAATCGCCGTGCTCCCTTGATCCGTCCCGGTGGGGTCCCAAATGCCGCTGAACGCTTGGGTGATCAGCCGCGTGTTGTCTCCCTT
Organism: Polyangiaceae bacterium; assembly: GCA_020633205.1. NCBI lineage: Bacteria > Pseudomonadati > Myxococcota > Polyangiales > Polyangiaceae > Polyangiaceae bacterium. The sequence continues at coordinate 198,519 of JACKEB010000022.1, read as the reverse complement.
GTAGGTGATGCTGAAGCCGGCGTCCCGGGCGGCAATTCCCACCTCCAGTGGGCCAAACGCCTGGGGGTTCCCTACGTTCGCGAAACCGTCCCAGGCGCCGCCGCTGTAGTTGGTGGAGTAGTACTTGAAGTCTTCCCCGTGGAAGACCAGGCGATGGGTCCCGTTGCTCGTCGTAGCCGCTGCCGGAGTGCCCCGAGTGGTGCCGGTTGACAGATCCGCGAACGAACTCCAGTTCCCCGCGGTATCGACCGTCATGTAGCGGAGCTTGTTGCCAATCTCACGTACCACGACCATGCCACCCAGCTTGCCCGCCGTCACCGCGACGCCGCTTTCGGTGTTCTGGGCGACGGTGTCGGAAGTCCAGCTAGTCCCGCGATAGATCGCCCGAGTGACGGCCGATCCGGCTAGCCCCACGGCGACGAGTGCTTCGTTTGCGACGGTTGTCCCGCCGGTGCCACCGGTGGTACCGCCGGCGCCGCCTACGCCGCCAGTACCCCCGCTACCGGCACTGCCGGCGAGCCCACCACTCCCCGCGGAACCGGAGGCACCGCTGCTCCCGCCAGTGCCGCCGCTACTACCACCCGTTCCGGCTGCGCCTGATGCACCGCTGCTGCCAGCATTCCCGGAGGCGCCGCCGTTCCCCGAGGTGCCGCCGTCCCCCGAGGTGCCGCCCTGACCGCCGGCCCCGCTGCCTGCAATGCCCCCGCTACCCGACGCTCCGCCGACGCTGTTAGTGCCGCCCTGCCCGGCGGGCTGCTTGTCCTCGATGTCGCCGCCAGCGGCGCAACCCACCGCGAGGACGCCCATTGCGGCAACGCCCCATGCCCACCTGATCCCCATATCAGCGAGGTTAGCGCCAAACGCGAACGTTTCGTCCGGATTTCGCGCGCACCAGGGCTCGCTTGGGGCCGCTATTCGCCGCGAAATCCAGGGCGCCGCTTCTCCAAGAAGGCGGAAATGCCCTCTGCGTAGTCCTGGCTCGAAAAACACGCGTCAATCTGACCCTGGGCGCGAACCAAGAGCGACGCGTCCCCCGTGGTGAGCGCGCGGATCCCGCTCTTCGCGGCGCGCAACGTGAGCGGTGCGTTGTCGCAGATCTTCCGGGCCACCTCCGCCACATGCGCGTCGAGTTCGGCCTTGGGGAGCACGTGAGATACCAGGCCCAGGCGCTGCGCCTCCTCCGCGCCCAATTGCCGCGCGGTAAAAAAAAGTTCCTTCGCCGTCGCCGGCGGAAGCACTCGCAGGGCGTTCTGGAGGTTCGTCAGACCGTAGCCGATCCCCAGTCGCGCCGGCGGAAGCGCGAAGCGCGCGTCCTCTGACGCATATCGGATGTCCGTACACAGCGCGATCGCCAGGCCTCCCCCCACACAGAAGCCATGAATGCAGCTGAGCACGGGCACATCCAGCTGCAGCAACGCAGCAAACGCCCCGTCCGTGGTGCGATCGTACTCACGCGCCAGGCCGGGGTCAGAACGCAAACCGTGGAACTCGCTGATGTCCGCCCCGCTGACGAAGGCCTCTTCCCCAGCCCCGCGTAAGACCACGCAGCGCACGTCGCTCGCTTGGTTCAGCTCGCCGGCTACCCTTGCAAGCTGTCGCCACATGCCCTGATTCATCGCGTTGCGCCGAGCAAGCTGATCCAGGATCACCCAAGCCACATGCCCCTGCTGGTCGACGCGCACTTCGCTCATGACGGCGACCATCTCCCGCCGGGCGCCCTGGGGTCAACAGCGCAGCCAGGCGGGAGTTTATGAGCTTCAGAGCAGCGGCTGAATCAGGAAGGTGCCCGCGACCGGAGCGTGGTCACTCAAATCGGCCAGGTTCTGAGGCAGCTCGTCGTCGTGGATGATGCGCGCGGATCCGTTGACGTAGTACGAGCTCAGCAACGGATTCACGATCACGTCGTCGTGCAGGGCGACTCCCGTACCCGTCGCGCTGCTAAACACCGACCAAGCGTCAGCCGTTGGCAGGCGCTGGCCAGTGCTCTGGAAGAGCGGTGAGCCCTCGATCGCATCGATCGGTGGTGACCCCGGGAAATCATTGAAATCGCCCAAGATCGCGATCGCCGCATCCGGCTCTTGTTCCGCGAGGAAATCAGCGATGAACCGAGTGTGCTGCGCCTCGGCGAGCCGCTTGTCGGGGTCGTCGTTGCTCTTGGCTTTGAAATGTACCCCGAGCAAAATCAGTGGCCGCCCAGCGACGCGCAGGTGGATCTCCAGGCAGTCGCGAGCGTAGTGATACTTGGGTCCGCCAGAGATATCGATACGCCCGAAGTAGTCATCCTTGTGGGACGACTGGCTCTCAATCGGCCTCACTGACAAGAACCCGATGTCGATGCCGCGGGGGTCGTTCCCAGCAATCAAGTAGCGATAGGGGTACGCGCGACCCATTTCAGGACGATCCGCCAGGTCGTCCAGCACCGAGCGATTCTCGATTTCCTCGAGCATCAGCACATCGGCATTCACCATCGCGAGCAGCGAGGCAGTGTCCCGAAGCTTGGTCTGATACTGCGCCGATGTCGGCGTGCTGGACTCCTCGTCCCGCACCCAGCTCTCGCCATCGATGCGGTCGTTGAAGAGGTTGCGGGCGTTGAACGTGGCAATGCGCACTTCAGTGGGGACCTTGGGCCCCCCATCGAACTCACCCCCGGTTCCACCCTGCGCGGAGCCGCCTTGGGAAGAGCCACCCTGGGAAGCGCCACCTTGGCCGGCCGAGCCGCCCTGACCACCGCCAGCGCCCCCGTCCGCCTCTGCAGTGGTTGCGTCCTGAGCACAGGCGCCCAGGCCGACCAGAGCACCGATCAGCGCGAGGCCCGTCAGGACACGCGCAACACCATGATCCGCAAGGAAATGAGCGGAGCCCAAGCGCTCAGCGATCCGCAGATCGCCACCGCTTGGGCTCGTTGCAGCCTTTTTCGCCACTTGGCTCAGGGGCAAGTCCCGACGCCCGAGCAAGCGAAGTCGTCGCAGTCGGTGAAGCCGTTGCCGTCGTTATCGACTTTATCGCTACAGGTGTCTTCGGTGCCTTCGCACACGGTCACATCGAAGTTCTTGCTGCAGGAGAAGTCCTTGCAGTCAGCGAAGCCGTTGCCGTCGTTGTCGATGCCGTCGCTGCACGATGCATCGGTGTTCTCGCAATGCGGGCTGTCCCAGCGGCAGGCGTTGTCGTTGCAGTCGACGTAGCCGCTGCCGTTGTTGTCGATGCCGTCGTCACAGACCTCGTCGGCCTCCACGGGATCAGCGACGCACGCTGGATCCTTGTTGTCCTTGCCGTAGCAGTCGGGGTCGAAGCAATCCTTGCGGCCGTCGCCATCGTTGTCCACGCCATCGCTGCACTCCGCGCCGGTCTCGCTGCACACGTCGGTGCCGTCACAGTCGCGGTCTTCACAGTCGGTGTAGCTGTCGCCGTCGTTGTCGGTTTGGTCGGAGCAAGCGGCCTCGGTGTTCTCGGCGCCGTTCCCAGTGCCACCGCTACCCGCGTTGCCCGAGCCCCCGTTGCCCGCGGTTCCACCGCTGGCGCTGGACCCGCCGTTGCCGCCAGTAGCACCGTTGCCCGCGTTGCCGCCACTGCCGCTGCTCCCGCCGGTGTTGTCGACGTCGTTGCGATCCGACGCGCAGGCCATGAAGCCGATGGGGAGCACTGAAACCAAAGCCGTAATACAAGCGAGAGCACGCAGATTCATGAGACCTCCAAGGATCCAATCAAAATATAGCCGAAGCGCCCGGCATAGCATGTGTTCGCCTCACGTCGAGAACAGGAAAGCGCGCTTTGTGTGACGAGCGGTGCAGCTCCGCAGTTCGCTCCTCGGCCGAGCCACGAGCACACCGCGGGTCGCCTCAGCGCGCTACTGCGTTGCTGCCGTAGCGTGTTGCGGCGCTACAAACCCGCAAGATAGCTCGGTGGTCGACGGCAGTTGCTGAGTCGGCTGAGACGCTTCGGGACAGCGAGTCCACCCAACCCGCCCGCATTCACACGGGAAAAAACCGACGCCCGATTGAAGGAAACGCGAACTGTAGATCGCACTGGGAAAAACCTGGGCGGTTTCCCAGCGCCGGCTCCGCGCGCGAGCAGTGCACCCCTCCGATCGCTGGCTGAGCGTGCCAGGTGACATTCCATGTCACCGTTCTTTGGCGCTGCTTCGTGTCTTGACGTCAATCCACGTTTGTTGTTCTCGTGCGCCCCCTATGCTTCGGCGTGCATCTCCACGCGTGTCCGGCCCGACCGGTGCGCCAGGTGAGGCGTCGGCGAAAACCAAGAGTGCTCGACGCCCCTTGTGGCATCGCCCGCACGCCTGGCTCGCTTTGGCGGCTCTGATTGGACTGGGTACGGCTGTCAGCACTGCTGCAGCCGAACCTGAGACCTTGGTCATCCTCAACAAGAAGGCGACTCCCGTCTACTTCAACGATGGGGACACCTTCCGCGCGCTGGCAGGCCCCTTCGCGGGCCCGTCGAACCGCCTCGCGGGGTTCAACACTCTGGAGAGCTACGGCACCGTCCACCGCTGGAAGGGCTGGACCTACAAGGAGCTCTACGCCAACGCGAAGATGGCGACGCTGAATGCGCGCCGCGGGGTCTGGCACTGCGAAGCCGACATGTCCCGCCGGGACGGCTATGGGCGCTTGCTGACGTTCTGCCCCGACTTGCAGATGAACCAGATCCGCAACGGCTTCGCCCACGCGCTCAGCGTCGACGGCCCCGCGGAACCCCGGCTCATTGCAGCTCAGCGAGACGCGATCATCCACCGCCGCGGAATGTGGGCGAAGGGCGCCCCCGCCGCGATCTTGACCTCAGTCCACTCGGTGGAAGAGCGTCCGGACAACGAGAACAACTACAACCGCCTCGTCTCCGTCGTCGACGGCGCGTCCATCGAGTGGAAGCACCAAGAGCGCTACGCCGAGTGCCAGAGCGTGTGCCACGAGGACAAAGAGGTGAGCCGCGAGGCGGCCCTCGCGATCATCGCCGCCATGCGCCGAGATGCGGACACGGCTCCTGCGATCAAAGGCATGGAGGACCCGTACCTGATCCTCGTGCTCAACGAGTTCGCTACGTTTGGCCGCGTCCCCATGATCTTTGGCGACCGGCAGAAGACCGTGGAACATTTCCTCAAGGAAGCGGAGGTCCACGGAGACTTCGCGCAGCCGAAGTCCGTGGAAGGCGCCTGCATGATCTACGTCCAGTGGCAGCGCCGCTTCCGCTACAAGCCCAAGTGCCTGAAATGGTGAAGCCAATGCCACGAGCACTCACGAAACGACTCAAGCGCGGCCTCGGCCTTGGACTTTTTGGAGGCCTCGGCCTCTTCGCGCTCAGCCTGCAGCCAAACTGCGACTATCAGCGCCCCGCGACGACGAACTTCGGCTACGAGCAGTACGACATCGACTGCGCCGACGGCATCGACAACGACTACGACCAGCTGATCGATTGCGCGGATCCGGACTGCATCTTCACCTCGAGCTACTGCGGCGAGGTCATCCCGGATATCCCGCCGGAAAGGGTCCCCGAGGCCACGTTCGAGCTCTGCACCGACGGCCTCGACAACGACGACGACGGCACGTTCGACTGCGGCGACCGCGGCTGCCAAGCCATCCGCGAGCTGTGCTGCTCCTTGGAGTGGACCAACGAAGCCTGCAGCGACGGCATCGACAACGACGGCAACAACTTCGCTGACTGCGGCGACTTCTCGTGTCGCAATAGCCCGTACGTCACCGTCTGCCGAGAGAGCACTTCCAAAGCTTGCCCCGCCAGCGACACGAACTGCCCCGGAGCCGAAACCACGCTGGAGAAGTGCACCGACGGCTTCGACAACGACGGCAACGGCTTCACCGACTGCGGAGACTTCAGCTGCAGCCGCAATGGCGATGCAGAAACCATCGCGGAGTGCGCCCGTCGCGCCGAGGACACGCTCGAGAAGTGCACCGACCGCGTCGACAACGACGGCAACGGCTTCACGGATTGCTCGGACTTCAGCTGCAGCCAGAGCGCGAACCAGGAGATCCTGGACGAATGCGCTCGCCGCGCGGAAAACACCAAGGAGAAGTGCAGCAACGGCGTCGACGACGACGGTAACGGCTTCACCGACTGCGCGGACTACAGCTGCTCCCGCGATGGCAACGCTGACGCCGTCGAGTACTGCTCGACGATCGTCGAGGGCACCGTCGAACGCTGCCACGACGGTCAGGACAATGATGGCAACGGCTACGCCGACTGCGCGGACAACTCCTGCAAGAACTTGGTGCCCCAAGCCTGCCAGGAGACTTACCTGCAAGATGGCGAGACCGACCCCGTAGGCGCCGCAAACGCGCGTTGCTCCGACGGCAAGGACAACGACGGCGACGGCTTCGTGGACTGTGACGACTGGGACTGCGACTACGACCCGAACGTCACCATCTGCAACGGCGTAAAGAAGGTCTGCCAGTAGCTCACCCCAAAACTCGCAACGGCGGAAAGCGCGCTCCGTGTCGAGCGCGCTCCGCGCTCCCCCCGATTCAGATCCTCGACCTCGACAGGTTCAGTACGATGCAAAACGACGACTCCATCTCCAGCTCCCGAGGACGCTTTTCCTCACGGAACCTCAAGGCAGCCCTGCTTGGCCTGTGCGCGCTCAGCGTGAGCGTCAGCGCCACCGCCCAACCGGCAGATCCTCCCCCGCCCCCGCCGGAGCCGCCCGCGGACGCGCCCCCGCCGCCTCCCCCGGAGCCCGCACCGGCGCCCGAGCCAGAGAAGGCTCCGCTCCCCGAGAAGGAGACGAACTGCACCGATCGCATCGACAACGACGGGGACTCCGTCGCCGACTGCGCAGACGCCGATTGCTACGATTTGCCCGTCTGTCAGCCGAGCGGCCTCACGGAGTCCACGAACGCCCTGTGCAGCGACTGGATCGACAACGACGGCGACGGCGTCCTCGATTGCGATGACAGCGACTGCCAGGCGCCAGGCATCACCGCCTGCAAGGGCTCGTTCAAGGCTGGCGCAGGCGACAAGGACAGTGTCCCGGCGCTCAAGGACGGCGAGAGCGTGACGAGCCTGATTGGCAAAGGCGGCGACGCCGATGGCGAGCGCAACGACATCTTGTGCTCCGACGGCTACGACAACGACGGCGACGGCCGCACCGACTGCCAAGACTTCGGTTGCCGCTTCGACCCCGACGTCACGGTCTGTGGTGGCAACCCCGGCCTGAACTTCAGCGTCGTGGCTCAAATCACCCAGAGCTACATGTTCGAGAACACCCGGGACAACGGCATCCAGGGCGACGAGTGGGACACCCGCTTCTCTCTTCTGCAGCTGCGCGCCATGGGCCCCATCCGCGGGATCCAGAACAGCTTCTTCCTGGTCAGCATGCGCGCAGAGCGTACGCCTCGCGTCACCTTCGCGATGTTCCAGATGCCCATCGGGACCGGTGGTCACTACGTGAACATCAACTCCGGTGGCGGCGGCCTCTCGAGTCAGCTGATCATCAGCGCATCCAAGCAGCTCTTGATCGAGCCCGCGTACTACATGTTCTCGGCGTTCGAGCAGGGCAACGGCGCAGCCCTCGAATTCGGCGGCCCCCTCGATAGCAAGGGCATGCTGGAGTACCGCACCTTCGTCGCTGGCGGCTCGGGTCGCTCGAGCGGCAATATCGGTGGCCGCTTCTACGCCGACGCGAACACCAACTACACCTGGGCCGCGGGCGCGCAGCTGCACGTCAACGCCATCGGTTACTACAGCCGCTTCGACAGCCCATTCCTGTATGAGCCGGCCCCGACGACGCTGGCCTTCATGGTCGGCGCGAAGTACGACCAGCGCGCTCAGGAGCGTTACCCCGCGGCAAACGCCTCGACCATCTTCAAGTATGGCCCCTTGGTCGTGATGGGTGAGTTCTACGGCAAGCGGGAGCTCGAGTTCGAGTCGACGCAATACGCCTACAATGCCCAGGTTGGCTTCCTGCTGTGGCCGAAGCACCTGATGCTCGCAGCAGACTACGGCGCCTACATCGCAGGCGACCTGGAGAACCCGCCTCAGGACCTGAGCTCGCTTGGCGGCGACGTGACCAAGCAGCGTGACGAGTCCCAGTACCGTGCGGCGCTGCACTGGTACGTATTCCGCAACATCGGCGTGCTCTCGCTCTTCTATCGCAACCGCGACGTGAAGTCTGGCCGCAACGCGGACGACGGCTACGTCGAGCGCGAAGGACGAGTCGTCGGCAGCTACCGCTTCTGAGACGGTACCCAATCAGCGATGAGGCCCGGGCGAAAGCGCGGGCCTCTGTGCTTTGTGCTCAGCGTCTTTTACTGCAGACCTAGTTTTGGGGGGTGAGAGTGTGCCTCACGGCGCTGAGTGCTCGCGGCGCAGTGTTCTCACGGCGCGGTGTTCTCTCGGCGCAGTGTTCTCACGGCGCCTTGAAATCGAAACTCAGGCTCCCGATGTCGGTGCCCACGAACTCCACTTCATAGCGCTGCCCACTGACCAATGCCCGCGGCGGCACCAGCGTGTCCCAGCCTCGCGGCGTCACAGCATATTCCACATAGAAATAATCGGTGCCGTCTTCGACTGGGCTCTGGATGCGCCAGGCGTCGTCGGTCGTCTGACTCTCTCCAGCCCCGCCGTCCCCCGCGGCATCCGCGGCGCCGGCATCACCGTCCGTACCCGTGTCGATGAAGGGCTCCTTGGGGGTCACCCGCACCGCGACGAGCTGCGCCGCTTGTTCGTCTTTGCAGTCCACCCAGAGCGTCACCCGCGGCGTGCCGTCTGGCGCTTGCTCCGTGCGCGCACACGGGCTCAGGTCGGCGTCACAACCAGCGACGGTCAGCGCTGCTACGAACAACCAGGGCGAGCCGCTGTGGTGCCGCCTCCCCCCCAAAAAAGACCGACCCGCACGTATGTCCAAGAGCCTTCGCTCCTCCGGGGCGACCGATAACAGCTGGGGCGCTCGCGCTGCGTTTCCGTGACGCTGCGTGATGAACGGCGGTCGCTGCCGCGCTCCACCTGGCGGAGACACTTTGGATTTTGCGGGATCGTGCCGCGCTGGGTGAAAACCTCGCATCGAGGCTCCCACTGTAGGATCGGCCGAAGTCTCTCGCCAGCCGAGCTTCCCGCTCGGGGCACCTAGCGCGGATGTCAGCGCGGCCGTTCAAAGGTTCGGGTTATGCTGCCGAGTAGCGTGGTCGAAAGCGGAAGAGCACAGCGACATGGGCGCATCAAGGGCGTTGCGCTGCGCGAGTTCGTCAACTGGGTCGAGCAGAACTGGGGACGAGCGACGCTCGATGCTGCGCTCTCCAAGCTCCCGCCGCGCTTCGGCGGGATACTCAACGCGGACCGGCCTGGTCTCGGTCTGCTCGCCGCGTCCTGGTACGACGGTGAGCTCGGGATCCTGCTACTCGAGGCGTTGTTCGACGGGCGCTCCGAGCAGGAGCGCAATCGGGCCATCGCGGAGGCCACGCAACGGCTGATGGAGGCGAACCTGGGGAGCGTCTACAAGCGCTTCTTCATTCGCCTGTTCTTGAGCCCGCAGCAGTACGTGGTGCACTGCCAGAAGCTCTGGGCGCTGCACTTCGACACAGGAGAGATCGACGCGCAGTTCATGGGGCCAACGAAGATCCGCTGGCGCATCGCTGGTTGGCGCACCTACCACCCCTATCTGTGTCGCTTCGTGATCAGCTCGGAGCCCGCGGTGTTTGGGGCGATGGGCTGCAAGCAAGTACGCGCCACCGCGACCACGAACGAGCCTGGCTACGAGTGCAGCCACTTCATCGAGTGGGACTGAGGAGGCGGCTATCGAGCGCCATCGCCTGGTCAACGCCAGACGGCTGGCGGGGACGGCAGCTCAATGCGCTGCTGAAAGGAGCGCCGCCCCCTCTACGCGATCAGTCGGCGTACATCGCTTCGATTGCGTCGGCGAAGTGCTCGTTGACCTTGTTGCGCTTCACCTTGAGCGTCGGCGTGAGCTCGCCATCTTCGATGGTCAGCTGACGCGGCAACACGGTGAAACGCTTGATGGTCTCCACCTTCGCGACCTGGGTGTTCACGTCATCGATCACTGTCTGCAGATGCTTCCGCACGGCATCGGACTCATGGGCCGCCTTGCCTGAGTCGAGCTGCTTGGCGACATCGGGATCGACAGTGATGAGCGCGCTCAGGAACTTACGCCGATCACCAATCACCACTGCCTCGGTGACCATCGAGTCGTTCTTGATCGCCGATTCGATGTTCTTGGGCGTGATGTTCTTGCCGCCCGCGGTGATGATGATGTCCTTCTTGCGCCCCGTGATGTGCAAGAAGCCTTCACGGTCGATTTCGCCCAGGTCGCCCGAGTGCAGGTAACCGTCGATCAGCGTGGAAGCGGTCGCATCGGCATCCTTGAAGTAGCCGAGGAACACGTTGGGTCCCTTGACCAGGATCTCACCGTCTTCGGCGATCTTCACTTCACAGCCCTTCAGCACCGGCCCAACGCTGCCGAACTTGGCTTGGTTGCGCAGGTTGTAGCTGGTGGGGCCGGTATCCTCACTTTGCCCGTAGACCTCTTGCACGATGATGTCGAGCCCAGCGAAGAACTCCAACACCTCCTTGGAGATCGGCGCGGCACCGCTCACGCATACGCGCGCGCGACCGAGGCCGATAGCCGGCTTCAGCTTGGAGAAGATCAGCTTGTTCGCGAGGTTGTACTGCATGCCGAGCACGCCGCTCGGCGTCTCCCCGCGCATCTTTACGGCGCTCGCTCGCTCACCGACTCCGCGCGCCCACTGCACCAAGCTCTTCTTCACGCCCTTTGCGTCCTTGAGCTTTGCCTCGATTCCCGCGTGGAATTTCTCCCAGATACGCGGGACACCGAAGAACACGGTAGGCTGCACCTCCTTCAAGTTCTCTGGCAGCGCGTCGATGCTCTCGGCGAAGTACACATGGGAGCCCGAGGTGATGGGCGCATGGATGGTGAACATCGACTCGGCGATGTGGCTCAGGGGTAGGTAGCTGACCGAGCAGTCGCTTGGTCGCGTGTCGTTGATCTCCACCGCGACCTTGGAGGTCCAAGCGAGGTTTTCGTGACTCAGCATCACGCCCTTCGGCGGCCCGGTGGTGCCAGACGTATAGATCAGCGTGGCGAGCTGATTCGGCTCGAGCGCGTGCATGGCCGCGAAGAAGTCGTCATCACTGACGGACTCGGCCTTCGCCAGGAATTCCTCCCAGCTGAGCACCATCGGGTCGTCGATCTTGGGAGCACCGCGCATCATTACCGCGTGCTTCAAGAGCGGCATGTTGGCCTTCTCGGCCTCGATCTTCTTCCACTGCTCAAGGTTCTCCAGCAAGACGACTGGGGACTCGGAGTGGTCGACGATGTACCGAACTTCGACGGGCGAGCAGGTCGTGTAGATCCCCGCGGGAGCGCCCCCGATCGCCATTGCAGCGAGATCGAAGATCACCCACTCCGGGCGGTTGAAGCCGAGGATGCTGACCTTGCTGTCCTTGCCGAGGCCTAGCGCCATCAGCGCCTTTCCCGCGGTCTTCACTTGCTCGGCGTAGTCGGCGTAGCTCGTCTTCTTCCAGCTGCCTTCCTCCTTGGCGAAGTAGGCTGGAGCGGCGCCCCGCTTCTTGGCTTGCTCGAATAGGCGCGCAACGATGGTGTCGGTCATGGGCTGAGCTTTCCTCCCTCTCGGTGAACGGTGGTTCGTTCGCGCCTTGCGGGCGCGACTCTGCACGACGCGCCTCCCCCGAGGCCAGCCGGTGACGTGCACCTCAGGGGCGTCCGCCGTGCGTTGCGGAGCATACCTGAAAGCGCTGTAAGCACAGGCCACAAGCGGAGGCGTCCGGCCACCGTCGGCGACGAATTCGTTGCAACGAAGCCTCGTTCCAGCTGGCAGTCAGCAAGGGAAGCGACTCGAGACGGCCTTGACCAGTTGGACCAACGGCCGTACGCCCGAAGGAGCTGGGGCGCGCCGCAGCGAGCCCCCTACTTTGAGATGCGCTTTCGCCTGCTCCGTTTCAGTCGCCCGCTCTACTTTTCGGTGTTTGCGGCGCTGCTCTTGATCGCCACCCAATCGTGCAGCTCGGGCGGCGAAGAGCCGGCGCCCCTCGCCCGCTGCGTGACCTTGGACGAAAACTGCAGCCTGCTCTACCAGCCGGTTTTCAGCGAGATCCACCGCCGCACCTTGGCGACGACCTGCGCCGAGCCTGGCACCTCTTGCCACGCGAGCGAGGGCCGGCGTGGTGGCCTCGCGCTCGAAGACATCGACGAGGCCTACGACTTGCTGTTGGATTCCGAGCGTGCGCGCGTCGTCCCCGGCGACCCCGAGTGCAGTCGGATCATGGTACGCCTCGAGCACACTGGCAGCTCCGTGATGCCTCCGGGCGATCCGCTGCCCGAAAACGAGCGCTGCACTATCGCCACTTGGATCCGCAACGGAGCCCTGCGTGACTAACAACCTCCCTCGCACCGGATTGCTGCTGGCTCTCGGGCTCGCATCACTCAGCGCCGCCAGCTTGAACGGCTGCAGCTCTGATGACCGGGTGGAAAAGAAACTCTCGGTTCAAGAGCTGATGAACCCAGAGACCTGCAAGAGCTGCCACAGCACCCACTACGAAGAGTGGAGCGGCAGCATGCACGCCTACGCCGCAACGGACCCGGTGTTTCGCGCGATGAACAAGCGCGGCCAAGAAGAAACCGACGGCGCCCTCGGCGACTTTTGCGTCGGTTGCCACGCGCCGCTCGCCGTGGCCGTCGGCGCGACCACCGACGGCCTGAACTTGGACGAAGTGCCGGCTGAGCTCCAGGGCGTGAACTGCTTCTTCTGCCACAATACCAAGGCCGTGGAGGGCACTCACAACAACCCTCTGCGCATCGCCTTCGATCAAACGATGCGTGGGCCGATCGGCGACCCGGTAGAGAACTCAGCGCATCACTCGGAGTACAGCGAGTTGCTCGATGGCAACGTCCAGGCGAGCGCGACCGCGTGCGGCAGTTGCCACGACATCGTGGTGCCGTCTCCCCCAGGCGTGGCTGAAGTCGCCCTCGAGCGCACCTTCGCCGAGTGGCAAGAGAGCCTGTTCAGCGACGAACCTGAGAAGGGCGGTCTCAGCTGCGCGAGCTGCCACATGCCAGGGCGCACGGGGATCGCTGCCGACACCAAGAATGTGAAGACCCGTCGGGTGCACGCCCATACGTTTCCTGCGGTGGATGTCGCGCTCACGGACTTTCCCCATATGGACGAACAGCGCGAGCTGATTCAGCGTGAGCTGAACGACACCTTGCGCGCGGAGATCTGCGTCGCCCAGCTGGTCGACGGGGCGGTGATGGAGGTCACCCTCGAGAACGTCAGCGCGGGGCATCGTTTCCCCACGGGAGCGAGTCAAGATCGCCGGGTGTGGGTCGAAGTGCGCGCGTTCAGCGCCGATACACCAGTCTACGAGAGTGGCGTGGTTGACGATCAAACCGCGGTGAGCGACCTGAGCGATCCCGATCTATGGCAGCTCAGGGACTTCGCCTACGGCCTGCAGGGCCAGCCTGTTCACATGTTCTGGGACATCGCAAAGCTCGAGAGCACGACCATCCCAGGTCCCCTCACCTTCGACCGCTCGAGCCCCGACTACTTCGCCACCCACGTGAAGCGTCGCTACCCCGGTGCCGACTCCACCCCGAACCAGCTGAGCGTGATGCCGGATCGCGTCAGCGTGCGAGTTCGGCTGCGACCCATGGGGTTCGATGTGCTGGATGACTTGATCGCCAGCGGCCACTTGGATTCCGCGCTGAAACAGCGCATGCCGACCTTCGACATCACGAGCGACGGCGTGAACACCGTGGAGTGGACGCTAGAAGCCAGCGACGATCCGCTGCGCGGCAGCAAACGCGAGCTGGCCGGTGTGCTCGCGCGCTGTGTAACCAGCGTACCTCAGCAGAATTAGCGGCCTTTTCCCGCGCACGGTGAGCGCCGCTCCGCCTGTGCGACGAAAAACCCCAGGCAAACGACCGGAAAAAGCCCCGAGTGGAGTAACCCCGTACCCCGATTCAGCGTAGGGTTATCTGCCATGGCTCCCTCGATCTCAGGCGCTCTCACTCGTCACCCCGGCCGACAGCGTTTCTCACGTAGCCTGCGCTTGCTCGTCCCCCTCGCCACCTCGGCGCTGCTGCTGGGCGCTTGCAGCAGCGATTCCGACGACCCAAGTGGCAGCGGGGGCACGGGCAACAGCGAGTTCAGCTGCAAGCACGCCACGGACACCTACAGCGTGGGTCTGTCCAAGATGAGCTCGAAGGCGATGTTCGAGGTGATGCTGATGGATGCCGACCCAGCGCCCCCGGCCAAGCTAGCCAACACCTGGATGGTCCACGTGAAGGACGCCAGCGGAAATAACGTTTCAGGCGCAACGCTGAGCGTGAATCCGAACATGCCCGACCACGGGCACGGCAGCACGCAGACCACGGTCGTCACCGATATGGGCGACGGCATGTACCAGCTCACCCCCGTCTACATGCAAATGGCCGGGTACTGGGCAGTCCCGATCACCGTGACGATGGGCGCTGACACCGACACCGCCCAGTTCGATTTCTGCATCGCGCCCTGACGCTTGTCGGTCTGGGAAGCGCCTGTCCGCCTCCGCAGGCACCGAGCGATCCCCACGGAATCACTCGAGACGGGGCGTCAGCGGCGCGACCTCTTCTGTCTCGGGAGTACGCGGCGTCGCGGGAGCCGCGTCGGACTGACTTCCGAGCGGCGCGCGCGCGGCATAGGCGTCAGACAGCCCTGGGTCAGAGAGTGAGGGGTCGCGGGGAGTTGGCGGCGGGAGCTCCCGGGGTGTCCTGGGTGCGGGCTCCGGGGGGCGCCAGGTATGACCCCGACCGCTGGTTGCCTCATCAGTCGCTAGAGGGTCGCTCTCGTCCGTGCGTGGCGTCGGGGGCCCGGCGCTGTGAGGGCCGGACGGCGCCTGCGTCTCCGCGGGCAAGTGGACGGCAGGCATACTGCGCTGCGTGAGGCCACTCTGGCGCAGGGCTGGTCGCTGTGAGAGCGGTCCCGCGTCCTCGTCCGCTGCAGGCTCCGGGGGTGGCATGAGTCCGCTTTGCACTGGGCCGCGCCACGCATCCAGCTTCCTGAGCTCATCCCAAACTTGCGCGGGAGTATTGAAGCGATATTGCTCGTGGCGCCGCAAGAGCACGCTGATCACGCTGCCCAGTGGCGAACCAAGCGCTTCCGCGCGGCGACGCGGAACGCCTTCACGGATTTGGCGAATCACCTCGTCGTAGCCTGCCTCGAGGTCGAGGGGCGGCTGACCGGTGTACATGCCGAACATCAAGAGACCGAGCTGGTAGAGGTCACTCTGAGCGGTCGAGTAGCCTCCGAGCGCCACCTCGGGCGCCATGATGCGATTGTTCACGATCGGCGGCCGCACCCCGGAGCGACCGTAGAGATCCTGAGCGATGCCAAAATCGCTGAACTTCGGCACTGGCTCCTTGCCGTGCACGATCAGGATATTTCCCGCATGGATATCGTTATGCACGATCTCGTGGTCGATCAGGTACTGCATCGCGAACAACAGCTGGCGAGTCAGCTGAATCACGAGCTTGTCCGTCAGCGGCTGCCCCAGCATGTCTTCCAGGCTGTGGTCACAGCGCTCGAGCACGAGGTAGAACAGCCCCTCTCGCTCGAAGTAATCGTGCACGTACACGATGTTCGGGTGTCGCAGCTGCCACAGGCGTCGCGCCTCCTCGAGCCACTCCCGACGCACCTGAGCGTAGGGGCGGTTCGCCGGCATCATCACCTTCAGCGCGAACGGCTGGTCGAACGGCCCGTGACAGTCGAACACCGCCCCGAAGTGCCCGCCGCCAATGTGTGCGCGCACCTCGTAGCCCCACCCGCGGGGGGAGCGCACGACTTGACCCACCTCGGGGAAACTGGGGGCGTGTGAGACACCGACCACGGTCCCCGCAGTCTAGTGCGCGACTCCCTCTCGGCGCATGCGGGATCCGCTCTGTGGCTGCCTTCCCTCGGGACGGCTCCAAACTCCCCGAAGGGGCCAGATGCTGGGTTTCAACGGAGAGCTTGCGCGAGCCCCGCCTGTTGGCTATGAGAACGACCCCTTTCGCGCCCAGGTTGGTTGCGAAGCATCAGCCTTACGGTTTTTTGGGGGTGAGGAGCCTCGTCGCTGACCGAGCGGCACCTGCTCACCTCCTGCAGTTAGGAAGTCTCTACATGGCAAAGCTCTGGAACATCCGCCTCCGTCACGAGTGGCTCACCCACGGTCTCAAGGGCAAGCGTCTCAAGAAGCGCAAGCGTGAGCGCATCGGCCTCGAGGAGGCCCTGCAGCGCAAGGCGCCGAAGTCCGAGCCCGCAGCTCAGACCGAAGGCTGAGCCAAGCGACTCGCGAAATCGCGCGCTGCAGGAGCGCGTCCCTGGCCGACCTGAGTTCTTCAGGCCGGCCTTTTGTGCTTTGTACCGAGTACCGCAAGCAGAAAAGCTGCGCCGCACCAAACACGGCCCCCGCAAACACCGCCCGGCCCCGTCACATACGGGGTTTGGCGAACAGCCGCTTGAAGAAGTCGCTGATGGTGTGCTGCTTCAAATCGCGGAACTCACCTGCGTCGAAGAACGAACCACCACACGCCGAACATTGCTCGAACCAGATGTGAGGCTGACCGGGGTCCACCATGCGCAGCATCTGAGTCGTGCAGCGGGGGCATTTGATACGGTCGTTGGTGTTGTGCTGCTTGCCGAGCTGGGCGTTGCCGCTGTCGATCGTCTCAGCGCCTTTGGCACGCAGCAACGCGTCGAGCTCGAGGGCGTCGAACCAAATCCCGGCGCACGCTTCACAGCGATCCACCGTGACACCGGCATACTCGACCTCAATCAGCTCTGAACGACACTTGGGACAGTCCACGTTGCTCCTCAACAAGGAAAGGCAGCTCGCCCCGATTGGCAAGGTGTTTTCAAAGCCCTGCTGGTGCGAGCTGCCGAGCATAACCCGTGGGCCGAGCCGAGCCACAGGATCCGACCGCCAGACTTCGGGCGGTCAGCGCTATACGGCCAGCACCGTGGAGATCGCGTGCTCCAGGCGTTTCACGCCGTCGGCGATGACCTCCTGCTTGACCGTCAGCGTTGGACGGAAGCGGACCGTGCGCTGTCCGCAAGGCAACACGACCATGCCGTCTTCGAACGCGGCGCGGATCACCTTGTGCCGAGTTTCAGTGTCGGGGAGATCAATCGCGCACATCAGCCCTCGGCCGCGGGCATTCGTGATGCGACCGGAGAAACGACTCTGAATCGCCTCCAGCCCGCTCAATAGCTCCGCGCCCCGCTGCTGCACGTTCTCCAAGACCTTGTCCTCTTCCATGATCTCGAGGATCCGCGTGCAGCGCACCATGTCTACGAGGGATGCGCCCCAGGTGCTGTTGATGCGCGACGACTTCTTGAACACATGCTGCTCGACGTCGTCGATGCGCTTGCTGACGAAGATCCCGCCGACCTGCATCTTCTTGGCGAAGCACACGATGTCGGGCACCACGCCGAACTGCTGGAAAGCCCACCAGCTGCCGGTGAGTCCGAGCCCGGTCTGCACTTCGTCGAAGATCAGCAGCGCTTCGTGTTCGTCAGCCAGCTCGCGGAGCGCCTTGAGGAATTCCACACGGAAGTGGTTATCGCCGCCCTCGGCTTGAATGGGCTCAATCAAGATCGCCGCGATGTCGTCGCCACGTTCCGCGAAGTACTGCCGCGCTTGCGCCAGCGCGCGCTGCTCGGCGGCCTCCGTCTCTGCGAGGTTCTGTGCGTCGAGAGGGAAGCGAATTGCCGGGTTTTCGATGCGGGGCCAGTCGAACTGCGGGAAGTACTGGGTCTTGACCGGGTCCGTATTCGTGACGCTCAGCGTGTAACCAGAGCGTCCGTGGAACGCGTGCCGCAGGTGCATGATCTGCTTGCCCAGCTCGCCCTTCCCGCGCGCTAGGTTCTTGCGCACCTTCCAGTCGAAGGCCGTCTTCATCGCGTTCTCCACGGCGAGTGCGCCGCCGTCGACGAAGAAGTAATACGGCAGCTCCGCCGGCGCGGCGGTGCGCTCGAGCGTCGCCACGAACTCCGCCATGAATGACGTGTAGTAGTCTGCGTTACTGACCTTCGTGACGGCGGCGCGGGTCAACCGATCACGAATTAGCTCGTCACTCATCCCAGGGTGATTCAGACCAATCGGGTTCGACGCGAAGAAGCTGAAGAAGTCGAGGTACTCCTTGCCAGTACGAGCGTCGCGCACGATGGAGCCCTTGCTGTGCTCCAGGTCCACGACCATCGGATAACCGTCGACCAGCATGTGGCGACGCAGCGTGTCGTGGACCTCGGTGGGAGAGACGGTGAGTTGCTTGTACACGGTAGGGGCCTCCGAGTTCGAACCTCAGGTCAGGGGTCCGACAGTTAGTGCAGTGTTGATTGTTCACGCCTCTCAGCCGCGAACTGAGTCGAACGACTGCGAGATGGCCTCGAAGCACACTCCAGTCGGTGACGGAGCGAACCTCACCCCAGGCTCGTCAGTTGCCTCGAAAAGGCCTGATTCGTCGAGCTGCGCCGGTGGTGGCGCGTTGGGCGACCGCCGCAGCGTGCGGCGCTCGGGAGAGGCGCTGGGACTGATTGCTCGTTCGCGCCGCGAAGAGCGCAAATGACGCGCAAGGGCGCGAGCATTCGAAACAATCCTCGCCGGTTGCGAGGAGACTGTGCCTTATACTCCCCCGACGATGGCTGACAAGTTGGCGATGTTCGGGGCTGCAACTGGATACCTAAAACGTCACCCAGCGGAGTTGATGCGCGTTGCGAAGAACGCGGTCGCGCTCCGCTTCGGGTTGCCCCTCGACGCACTGCGCTGGCTTGCGGGCCAGGCCAAGGGGCCGAAGGCACCCAAGGACGTGAGCGTGGAGGCCGTACCCCCAGGGATCCGCGTTGCCGCCACCATCACCGAGATGGGCGCGACAGTGCGCGCAGGCGCGGTGATCTTCATCGACCGAGTGAGCTTGAACGAAGCCGAGCTGCGCTTCGAAATCCGCCTGGACGACGTCACCGCCAAGGTGCTCGACGACAACGGCGCCTCGCCGGTCGCAACCCTGCTCAAGAGCGGGGCGCTGGACCTGAGCAAGCCCGGAAACCTCGCGGCGTTCATGCCGAAACGGCCGGCGATGTTGGTCGAGGCGCAGGACGATCGCATCGTGCTCGATTTCATGAAGCACCCCGCGATCGACAAGAGCGCCAAGCTGAAGGCGATGGTCGCCGCGCTCACCGCCTTGGGCTCGGTGAAATCCATCGAGACCGACTGGGATCACTTGGACCTCGCGATGTCGGCGTTTCCGCGCGGCTTCAATGAGGCGCTCGCATCCATCCGCCGCGTGCTCTGAGGGCGCGGCGGGGCGCTGGGGGGAAACGAGTCTTGCTTGCAGCGGCTGAGCTGGCCGAGGGGCGCGGCCCTACAGGAGGGCAGCGAGGCGTTCGCGGCCTAGCTCGCCTCCTGCTGTGGCCCGTGCTGCTGGGCTCCGCTGCTGGGGCCTGCAAAGACCCTGCGCCGCGCTCCGAGCTCACGCCTCCCCCCAAAGCCAGCAAGGCGCCCCCCGTCGTTGCTGGCCCAGCGCCGATGTGCACCTTCGAACCGGTCAGCGAGATCGAAGCCGAGACCCAGGCAGCCAGCGAGTTGTGCTTCACGCCGCTCGTCAGCGTCGAACCAGCTGCAGACGCCGACGGTGGCACCGCCCAACCCGAAGGGCCCGATGGAGACGAGCTGAACCCGGCTTGTCCGCCTGAGATGGTGCTCGTCGAAGGCGAGTACTGCCCAAAGGTCAAGCAGGTCTGCAAGCGCTACCTCGACTCCGGCTTCCTCTCCCACCATCGCTGCGCAGAGTTCGACGAGCACCCCGTGTGTCAGTCGAAGGAAAAGCAGTACATGCGCTTCTGCATCGACCGCGACGAGTACGTCGCGCCGACGCCGCCCGGCAAGGAAGCCGACGATTTGCCCCTGGTCGATCAATCGTGGGTGATGGCGCGAGAGATCTGCTCGAACCTCGGCAAGCGCCTGTGCTTCGAGGCCGAATGGGAGTTCGCCTGCGAGGGCGAGGAGATGCTCCCGTATCCCTACGGATTCAAGCGAAACAGCAAGATCTGCAACTTCGACCAGACCGACCTGGAGTACAAGGGCAAGCTCCGCGACCTGCGCAAGCGTGCTCCAGACCTACCGGAGTGCGTCAGCCCCTTCGGAGTGCGAAACATGGTCGGCAACGTCGACGAGTGGACGCACCGCGATGGGCGCCAGCACCCTTGGCGCGCGGCGCTCCGAGGCGGCTGGTGGTTAGCCGGTCGCAACAATTGCCGCGCGGCAACCACGGGGCACGACGAGTACTACCACGGCGCACAGACCGGCTTTCGGTGCTGCGGGGCTGCGCGCTGAGTCGTTGTTGGACCTGGTAGCCTCCCCCCAAAAAGAAGAAGGGAGGCGCCTCCCCCCACACGGCGTGGCGACAAAAGCCGAGAGGGCGATCCCTACGGAACCGCCCTCCAGGTTTCCTAAGCGCGATGCCTCAGGAGCCGTGAGCTGGCATCGGCGTGGGGCTGCCATCGCGCGGAGGCGACTTCGGCTCTGGTTTGCCGGCGATCCACGCCTTGAGGCGCGCCATGCTCGGCGGGCGACTGACCGCGAACATGGCCAAGATGCCGATCACGAAGAACAGCCATGACTGGGCCGTGTACTTGTCATCGACGAAGTAATACGAGTCCAGCAGGAGCTGGCTCGCCCCGCTGCCGATCATCATCATCACACCGACCCCGGGTCTTATGCGGGAGAGCACCGTGGCGATGAGGAACATGGAGAAGTAATAGCAAGTCAGATCCGTCAGGGTCATGACGAGCACCAGCCCCATCGGCAGCCCAATCCAGAGCAAGCGGGTGCGGCGCATCGCCCACACGCCCCACAGCGCGATGGTGAGCGCGATCGCGTAACGAAGCGGCTTGGTCTTCTTGTCCCGCTCGTGGCGCCCGTCCTTCCAAGGCTGGAAGGGATCATCGAGGCTGTTGTCGCGAGTAAACCGCATCCGCCCATCCCAGCTGTGGGTGAGCATGGTCTTCACGCCCATGTGGTTCGTAAGGCCCGTACCGGTGTGCAGCGTGATGTGCTTCCAGAACGCCTTGTAAGAGTCGAAGCCCCCGGACACCTTCGCGGAGACAGGCACCAGCACGGCGACGCACAGTGCCGCACCCGCGATGAGCCGAGTGTGCTCACGGAAGAAGCGGGTCTGGCGGTAGCGCTCCCACCCGGCTTTCAAGTTGCCGGCCTTGAAGACCATGGACAAGAAGGTGGTCAGGATCACGACCCCGTAGCCCCAGAACAGGCCAGCGGGGAACACGCGTATCAAGCCAGACCAGGCGAGAGCCCAGCCCGCCAGCATGAATTTTCGTTTCCGCGCGAGACAGATGGACGCGACGAGGAAGAAGATCCAGTCCTGTCTGAGGAACGCGCCTCCCGTCCAGTAGAAGTTGGCAGGCGCATTACACCCCCAGAAGACGGTGGCCACCATCATGGTGCGCCAGCCGAATGCCCAGTAGATGAGCAGGACTATTCCAAGGTGCAGCACCACGTCGATGGCAGCGAGCTTCTTGAAGAAGCCGTCGTCTGCCACGCCCAAGTTGGAGAAGAACTTCCCCTCCATGGTCCAGACCGGCGGCGGGTTGTAGCCGTGGTCTTTCAGCATGCTCTTCCAATAGTCCCCGCCATTGGCTGAGTTGCGGAACCACAAGACGTCCTTCTTGAACGCCTCCCAGTCCTTGGTGCTGAAGTGGTCCTTACAATGCCCCGGGTTCTTCAACACCTCGGTGTCGGCGACGGGCTTGATCAGGTTGTGATGGGCGAGATCGCGGATCTCGCGGTTCGGCATTTCCGCACCGAAACCCAGCTCCACCTCAGCCACCGCGGAGCACTCGTAGAGGCGTCCGTACCCGAGCTCCTCGAAGTACTTGGAGCCGAGGTAGTAGTGGTAGAACTCGTGGCGGTGGTAGTACTCGCTGTAGCGGGTGTTGGGGTTCCCGAAGTCGAAGTACGCGCCAAAGGCCAGCACGGTAAACAGCACCGCCAGGCCCTTCATCATCGACTGACTCACCGGCTGCCGCAGCTTGCGGGCCCGGATTTCGTACATCAGCAGCACCGCGCCGCCGAAAGTCAGCAGGTAGCGCACCGCGCGCATCACGCCGGTCCAGACGTCCTTCTGGAAGACCGGAGCGGTCCACATCGACGTATCGGCGAGCAAGTGGGTGTTCAAGAAAGCAAGCAAGGCGTGCATAACCGTCGTTTCTCGTTCATCGAGGAGGCGCCACGCAGGCGCTCGAGCCTCGCGCTGTAAAAGCGCAGCCCCGCAGGGCGCCCGGGACGCTAATCCATGGAGCGCCAAAGGCCCACCCTCGTGGCACCCTCAGACCGTTCGTTTTTGCGGCGATAGTTGCTCACGGCGGCGGGAGCGCCACTTGAGCTGCCTGGCCGCTTTCTTGGGGGGAGCGGCGCGGCGAACAGCGACTGAGAGCGCGCGCACGGACCGCTTGTGAGAGCGGCAGCCACAAAATTAGAAACGGGCCGGGTGGGACTGTGCCCACCCGACCCGCCGTAGGCCCCGTCTCCGACGGGCTTACCGCGTGGCCTGAGTCCACCAAGCTGCGACGCTCAATGGCCCAAACTCAGCGTGGTGATCGCAATCGATTCAGCACTGCTTCTAGTCTCCCGTAGGCGAGCCCAGCCCGCACACGGCCGCGAGGTTGCCCTCGCTGGTAGAGACCACCTCCCACGAACCCTTCAGACTGACGAAACCCAGGAAAACCAAGGCGCCGCGCAAATGAAGTCAGCTCAAGTGAGAGATTGGAACAAGTCCAAAGCAGCAGCAGCTAGGAGCGATCTGCCTCCTGGTTAGGGGTGTCACTACTCTGCATGTCTTTGCTTCCCTCCTCTGGCCAATGCCAGACACCTCAGCCTGAGCGAGAGCTGCCTCATCGCCCGGGTTCCGGTCGGTTTGAGCGAGAACCAAGCAGCGTACCGCGCTGGCGCGGCGCGCACTGAATCGCGCAAGCCGCCTTCCGTCCCCGTTGAGGTGTTTCCGAAACAACCGGGATCTCACTGCACGAACGCGCGAGGGCGTGACTGAGCGACCGTACGAACAGCGCAGAGCGCTGCTGGACGGACTCCAGCTCCCCCGGGGGCGCCGTGTGGCTTGATCCACACCCCCGTGCAAGTACAGGGGTTCTCCCCTGCCGGAACATTCCGGGAGTTGCCTCCATTCCTGCACGTTGGTTCAGACTTAGCACCCTCTCAAGCGCTTGCCAAGTCTGCAACGCGCCAGGCTTTTGCAGGAGGCCTATTGTTTCACGCCCGACATCAAAGCGGCGGGTCAGTTTTCGGCGGGGGCTTCGGTGCGGCTGGCGGTCATCTGGTAGGTGATCTCGCAGGGCAGCGTGTAGAAGCCGCCCTCGACGCCGATTGCCTCGGTGCAGTCCGAGCCTGCGCCAGGCACGAAGCCGTAGCTCAATTTCCCTGAGAAACCGAGCACCTCGTCGCTGCTATCCAGAGCTCCACTGGCGCGATCCGTGCGCACGACGGCGCAGCCTGGTGTCCCACGATTCGGCTCGATCAACTGCACCTGAGCTGAGCTGTCGAAGGAGAAAGTGAGCCCATCCGAGGCCAGGCTGCCGTCCACCGGCTCCTCGCCGTTTAGCCAGTAAATCGCGTTGTCTTCCCGAGACATGCGGACGTCGAACTCCCAGACGTCTTGGCTGCCAAGCGCTCCCGGCCCGCAGCTGCTGTCCTGGAGGCGCGCCACGATGTGAAAGGTGCCCAGGTCCTCGCCGGGGATGGTCGCGTCGCCCTCCCCGAAGTCGCACCCGGCAGAACCCGTGAGCAGCAGCAATCCGAAGGCCCCCAGCACTACAGCGGAGAGACTCGAGCCGAACTTCTTGAATCGATTGAGCATTGTGTTGTGTCCTCGGAGAGCAGCCCGCACTTCCGTAACAGCTGGTGCTCCGGCCGGACAAAAACTTCGTCCATGTTGAATCCTCACGGCAAAACCCAGCTCGCTCGCACGCTGCTCTTCGGAGCAGCCCTGTACGCGCTTGCCGGAGGTTTGACCTGGGCGACGGACGAAGTGGGAGCAAGCTGGGGTCAGCGCGCGGCGCGTATCGGTGCACTCGGCCCGCTGCTCGCCGGGATCGCCACTTGGCTCAGTGGTCAGCTCAGCCGCTTGCGTGGGGAGGCACGGGCGCTGCTGGCTCTGGGCGTCTCGCCGTCACGACTTGAACGTGGAGCAGTGGCTGGAGGCTGGATCTTGGCTGCGCTCGGGTTGGTACTTGCGCTGGGTCCCTGGGCGACTCAGGCGAGCCTGTTCCCGGCGTTCGAATCCGGGCGGAACTGGCAAGTGCTTACCGGCGGAACGCTCGTCGATCCGTTGGGCGCAAGATTCGATCCCCGCCTCGGCTTGACTCCGGGTCCCGTCATCGCGCCGGCACCCGGCGTCTCGTATTGGACCGCGAGCGTCGGTCTTTTGTTGCCGCTGGTGCTGGCGGTTCCGCCCTGGGTGGTGGACCTCAGACCATCAGCGCGGCGGCTTACCCTCGCAGCGGCAGCGCTCTTGGCGAGCGTCGCCGGCGCGTTGTGGTTGCTCCACGGGGTAGCCGCGAGTCGCCTGCCCTGGCCACTGCTCCTGCTCACGCCGCTGCCCCTGGGCATCGAGTATCGCCTGCGCAACTGGCGCGCGGCGTGATACACGCGGCCCATGAACGACTTGGCGCTGACGAGCTGGGCGAGTCCAGGCCCTGCCAGCTGGAGCATCCTGGTGCATGGCGGCGCGGGCGACGTCCCCGAGGCCAAGCGCCCGGCGCACGCCGCGGGTTGTAAAGCTGCGGTCGACCGCGCGCGCAAGCTCCTCGAGGCGGGAGGCAACGCGCTCGATGCAGCCGCCGAGGCGGTCGTGGCGCTGGAAGATGACCCTTGTTTCAACGCCGGAACAGGAGCCTCGCTCAATCTGGATGGCGCACCAGAACTCGACGCCTCGATCATGTGTGGCGAGTCGCTGCGCGCCGGAGCCGTGTGCGCCCTGGTTGGCTTCAAGAACCCCGTCCTGGTCGCGCGGGCGGCGCTCGAGCGCGGCGAGCACGTGTTGTATGCGGCGGAGGGCGCTCGGCGCTTTGCGCTGGCGAACGATTTCAGTGAGATCCCAGCGGAGCAGCTGGTCACGGAGGCCGCCCGGGTCAAGCTCCAGGCGGCCCTCGCCGCTGGCCACGCCAAGAACTGGGCGGGAGGCACCGTAGGTGCGGTGGTGCGCGATAGCGCGGGACACCTCGCAGCTGCCACCAGCACAGGCGGTACCGCAGGGAAATACCCCGGGCGGGTCGGCGACAGCCCCATCGTTGGCGCCGGTAGCTACGCCGACGACGCCCTCGGCGGATGCTCTGCCACGGGCTATGGCGAGGGGATCCTCAAGGCCGTCGCCAGCTACCGCGCGAGCGCACTTGCCAGCGCTCAAGGGCCTCGCGTCGCCGCGGATGCGCTGGTGGCAGAGCTCGCGTCGCGCTGGCAGGCGCCCGCTGGCTTGATCGTGATCGGCCACGACGGTCGCCTCGCCTGGTCTCGCAGCACCACGACGATGAGCTGGGCCGCTGCATGGGCGGGCGCGGAGACCGAAAGCGGCTTCTAGCCGAGGCTACTCTTCGGAGTTTTCGGCGAGCTCTGCCGGGGCTTCCTCGGTTTCGACGGCGCGAGCGCTGATTTTCCGTGTGCTCAGCTCGTGCACTGCCCGCTCCCCCAGCGTGTGCGCGAGGCGTGTCACTAGATCCGGCACCTCGGCGATCAGGTTCGCCCAGGTGCTCCCCGCGTCGCCGTCCACGGTGAGCAAGTGGGCGTGGCCGTCTTTCCCTACGGCAATAGCGGCGATGGGGTCGAGCTCTACGGCGCCACCAGCGCCTTGCCCTCCAGTGTCACCATCCAGCTTGCCGCCGTGTGCACCAGCGCGCGCCGTGCCAGCGCCAAAAGCAACTTTGAGCCGGTGCACGGGGATCACCGTCGCGTCGCCCGCCTGCTGAGGTTCCCCTACGATGGTTTCGCTCTTGGACAGCGTTCCCATGCCATCCAGCAAGCTGCTGACGATATTTCCTAGCTTTTGCTTCGACATCGTTCCCCTGACTGATGTGACGACCAGGCTACCCCTCAGCACGCTCGGTGTCGATCTCTTCGGCTTCCCGGCGCTTGATGAGCTTGATGTGACGCACCCCGAACCACAGCGCATCGAACATCAGGAGCAGGGGCCACACCCGCGCTTCGAGCGACAAATCCAGCGCTGCGCGGTCTTCGCTCTCCCAGCTCACGTCTTGAGTGACCAGGAGCGGCGGCGGCAGCACCCCACTGAGCACGTAGAGGGCGGCCATGAGCTTGCCCGTCGTCGCAACGTCCGCGAACGAATACTGCACGTGCGCCTGAGCCAGCTGCACCCGCACCCGGCGTCGCTCCTCCAAGGCGAAGCTGACCAGTGCGTCGGGGTCAAACCAGCGTTCGAGCCGTGAGTAGCCGCTGGTGACGCTCTCCAACCGCTCCTCGAGGCTACGCTCATCGGGTTCTGACTGCTGCTTGTCAGAGTCGCCCAGGCTGCGCTGCCACACGGTGCGACCAAAGAGGTGTGCCTGGGCGCGCGGCTGCACGCCGCGAGCCGCCGCTGCGCTGAGCGCCACAGGGCCGAATCGCCCGCCGCCACCCAGCACCCAAGTGCCATCTGGCGCGCCTCGCCCCTGAATCGACAGCTCGAGCCGCCAGGGTACGAAGCTCCACAGCACGAAGCCAAGCACCAACCCAGCGGCGACCAGCAGCCAGATCACATCACTCGTCGTCGGACTCGCCAGCGGTCAGCGCCTTGGCGGCGCCTCCCAGCAGCGCCGCGCTTTCTCCGCGCGGCAATATCTCGAGTCCGCGGCGCACCACGGCCTTCTTGCCGCGCTTCAGCGCCAACATATGGGGCACACCGTCTTGTCCCACGACGACGAACGCTTTTGGTTCCACGGTCAGGGCGCCACCTACGCCGCCGCCCTCGATCCCCGCGTCGCCTTTCAGCGCGTCGCGCTTGGCTTTGCCATCCAGGCCAACGATCGCGGCGCCGAAGCCGATGCTCACCTTGGAGAGCGGCAGCACCTTGGCGTCCCCCGCATCGCGGACCTGACCCACCACCGCGTCGCTCTTCGCCACTCGACTCACCTCAGCCAGCAGCCCCTTGACCAAGTCGTCGAGTTCCATGGGGTGCATCCCACCACGCCTGCACTCCCTCGTCAAAGTGGGGCGACAAAAGGCGGTGAGCGCCACGGGGTTTCGATCCGGGATCAGGCGTGCCATATCAGGGCTCCGCCGCTCCTCGGCTTGCAGGGCTCGCCTGTCCCCAAAGTTCGCTGCAGCGCTACCGCAGCACCCTTGACGTCCCGTATGTCAGTCGCAGAGCCCAAGCCGTCGGCCTCCCCCCCAAACCCGACTTCAACGCCGCCTGGAGCTGCCGCGAACCCTAGGCTGCGTACGATTCTGGCGTTGGCACTGCCCATCGTCGGCGGGATGGTGTCCCAGAACCTGCTGAACTTGGTGGACACCTTCATGGTGGGGCGGCTTGGAGACGCCGCGCTGGCGGGCGTCGGGCTGGCGTCCTTCACGAACTTCCTGACGCTCGCGCTGATCACTGGCCTGTCTTCCGGCGTGCAGGCCATCAGCGCGCGCCGCCTGGGTGAGGGCAAACGCGAACAGACCGCGCTGAGCTTGAACGGCGGGCTGTTGCTCGCGCTGGGCCTTGGGGCGCCGCTCACGCTGCTCGTGTACTTCGGCGCCTCGACCCTGTTCCCGCTGCTGGTGGACCAGCAGCCAGTGGTCGACGTTGGGGTTGGCTACTGGCAGATGCGATCCCTGTCTATTGTTGCCGTAGGGATCAATTTCGCCTTCCGCGGCTTCTGGAATGGCGTGGGCGAGTCCTGGCGCTACTTCGTGACCTTGCTGGTCATGCACGTGGCCAACGTGGTGATCAGCTACGCGCTGATCTTCGGTGTGTGGGGCATGCCGAAGATGGGTGCCGACGGTGCAGGCCTCGGTAGCAGCATCGCGACGTACATCGGAACGCTGGTGTACTTCGTTCAAGCGTTTTCCCGGGCGCGCCCCCTGGGCTTCCTCAAGGGGCTGCCGAGCCGAGAGGTGCTCGCAAACTTGCTGCGCTTGAGCACCCCTGCCGGGGTTCAGCAGCTGTTCTTTGCTGGGGGGATGACCGCCTTCTTCACCATCGTGGGCCGTGTGGGCACGCGAGAACTCGCCGTGAGCCAGGTGCTGGTGAACTTGCTGCTGCTCGCCGTGTTGCCCGGCATGGGGTTTGGGCTGGCCGCCGGTTCCCTCGTGGGGCAGGCGCTTGGGCGCGGGAGTGGCGACGACGCGCGGAGCTGGGGCTGGGACGTGGCGAAGCTGGCAGTTTGCGTGATCGCCGTGCTGGTGATCCCTGGGCTCTTGTTCCCACGCTTTTTACTGGCGCCTTTCCTCACGGATCAGGAGACGTTGGCACTGGGAGTGACTCCGCTACGCCTGATCTGCGTCGGCCTGCCCATCGACACCCTCGGCCTGGTGCTGATGCACGGCTTGATCGGGGCCGGCGACGCGAAACGCACGATGCTCGTCTCGGTCGCTACCCAGTGGCTCCTGGCGATCCCCCTCGCCTACCTGCTCGGGCCGGTGTTCGGCTTTGGGTTGATCGCTCTCTGGCTCTGCTACATGTCGAGCCGCCTGCTGAACAGCGCCGTGTTCACCGCGATGTGGCAGCGCAGCGGCTGGACGGAGATACGGGTCTAGTCAACCGGCTCCTCACGGAAAGTACTTCAGCTGCAGCACGAAGTTACGCTCGCCGTCAGGCGTGGCTGGGATATTGAAACAGCTGTCCCCGATTTCATTCGCCAGCTCCGACGGGCCATACGAGCCGCACTGTCCGTCCGCAGTAAACTCGAAGCGCTGAAAGTTGTCCGTGAAGGAGCCTCCCCCAGAGGAGCAGAAGCCAAAGTTGGTGAAGGTGTCGTCGAACGCGAACTGAGTGCCGCGAATATCTGCGACGCCGCTACCAACGACACCGGCCCCGGTGTTGGAGTGGCAAGAGGTTATTGTGGCGTACGGTGTGACGGGTGACGCGGTGTCCGAGCTAGCGAAGGTAGGATCCTCGATGCCCACCTTGAGGGTGGCCAGATCCACGCGGATCTTGGTGTAGGTGACCACCTGGGTTGGCGCAGGTGTATTGCTGTAGTCGTTCGTGAAGGTATTGGGGTTGATCAGCGTGAGGTACTCGAGCGGAGTCCCAGCCATGTCGTTGCAGAAGATCTGCGCGGGCTTCTGCGGGTCGTTCCCGACGAACAGCTGGTGCTCGCCGTCTCCCGCAGCAGGGTTCAGCGCCTTGAGCGCAGCGCAGCTGCCAGGGTAAACACATGCCAGCGTCCCTGAGGCGTCCTGGCAGAAGCCACCGGTGACGCAGGCTCCGACCGTGCACGCGACCTCGCAGGTGCCGTTCCTGTCGTGGTCCTGGAAGCCACTCTTGCAAGCCTCGCAGGTGGCACCCTCGTAGTTCGACTCGCACACGCACACGGGCGTCGAAGTGGTGTCGCAGCTGCCATGCGCGCCACAAGGCGGAGAACAAGTCGCTGCGCCGCCGGTGCCGCCGACTCCTGCCGCGCCGCTTGCCCCAGCAGCGCCGCTGCTTCCCGCGCTACCTCCAGAGGATCCAGCTGCGCCGCCTGAACTGCCCCCAGAGCCCGCACTGCCCGCAACGCCCCCGGCTGCGCCGGTGCCGGAGTTCCCTGCTGTGGCAGTGCCGCCGGTTCCGCCGACGGTCGTACCGCCGGCGCCGGCCCCACCAGCGCCCGCTCCTCCAGCGCCGCTCCCGCCATCCGCGCCAACCCCTGACGTTCCCCCTTGGGACGCGCTACCTGAGCTCCCAGCCGCGCCTCCAGTCGCCGCCTCGCCCTTCGGTGATGGCCCCGCACAGGCAACGCTGGAAAGGCCGATCAGGACCGACGTCAGGGACCCATAGGTCCTTCGCTTCATGTTCATTTCATTCTTCCTTTCCTTGCGGCAATAATCTGAAGAAGCACCTCGGGCGCCGGATGGAGCTCCGCCTGGCGAGTCCACGCTCACCCCTCGCGCGTCCCAGGAGCCGCGCGCGCCCCGGCCAATAACCAGTGGTTAGAAGGTTCCGTTCACTCCCAGGAAGCCCGACCGCTGGTCGGCGGCGACACTCGGCTGCAGCGTGGCCTGCCCGTCGTCAGAGCTCCAGGTGAGCCCAACCACGAACACGCCTGCGCCGACGAGGCCGGCGACACCGAGCCCCCAGCCGAGGGCATAACCGCGCTTCTCTCGCGAGAAGTCCGCGTCGGCGTCATACCCCGTCGGGCATTTATTCCTCGAGGAACCACACTGCGCGTCCAGGTCCGAGCCCGCGCTGCTGGCGTCGAGGAAGAAGAACGTCGCCGCCCCCAGCAGCACGACGCCCGTCCCTCCCGCGACCCACGCCCAGGTGGGCGGTCCCCCGGCCTGCGGCCCCGCGTCGCCGGCGACGTCACTCGACACCACGGGCACAACGGGCTCCGGCTCTGGCTTGCTCGCTACCGGGGCTGGCGCAGTGTTCGCCGGTTCCTCTGGCACTTCTTCGAGCAAGGGCACGGCGATCACCGTGGGCGGTGAAGCGCCGACGATCTCGAACTCGTGGACCCAAGTGCGGCGCCCCGGCGCGGAAGCTTCGATCACGTGATGACCTGGGTCGACAGCAAAGGCCACACCGAGGGACCCGGCGACGACCACTTTCCCATCCAAGGTCACCTTCAGGTCGACTCCACCTTGCAGCTGCTGAGCGTCGATGCGGAGCTTGGTGAGCTGGGACTCGAGCTTGCGCGCCAGCTCCGTCGCCTTCGCGGCGTGCTTGTCTCTGCCCTCGGAGCGAGCCATCGCGGCCGCCTCCTTGTACTGCGCCCAGGCCGTCGCGGTGCGCCCGAGGTGCTCGTAGCAGTTGGCCAAGACGATCAACGTTCCGCTCTTTTTCTCGAGCTTTTGGCTGGCCTCCAGGGTCTGACATGCCTTCTCGAAGTCGCCGTCCTGCATCATGGTCAGCGCCTGCTGAAACATCGACTCAGCCACCGGGTCCACCGCCTTCGCGGTTCCACCCCACAACCCAGCGGCTGACAACGTGGCCAAAGAGAGGGCGAACAACTGACTTCTCATGCCTGACTCCATTTCTGCACGGTAATCATACTAGCGATCATCCACCGGAGGGACGTAGCCGGTGCTGGTTGGTTTCGAGGTGGGCTTCGGTCTCGGCGCCGCGTGTGGCGGCCTCTGGACGGCAGCTTCCACCGCCGCGGCAGCGGTGCTGGACGCGCCGGGCTTGTTGGTTGCAGGCTCGCTGGCGGCGGCTTCAGCGGCGCTCGCCACGGCCGGGGCTTCCGCCGGAGCTTCCGTCGGAGCTGTCGCCGTCGAAGGCGTTGGAGGCGCCGTGGCTGGCGGCTCCGCCGGGAGCTCGACGGTCGATCCCAAGAGCGCGGCTCCGCTGGCGGCCGTGTCCGTGGACGTCGCTTCCGTGGACTGACTGAGCGCCCTCACCCCCAACCAAGCGAACAGGGCAAGCATCGCCAAGCCACCGACTACCGGCAGCCGCCAGCGTGCCCGCTGACCGCCCAAGGTGTGCGACACCGCGTTCTGCGTCACCTGACTGGTTGGCGTGGGACTACCCGGCGACGCGTCGGCGCTGATGAACGACCCGCTGCCCCGCGCGGGCGAGAGCGACCCTTTGTAGTTCCCGCCGTCGGCGTGCTTCTTTTCGCGCTGGGGTGACGCCTCGACCACCGTGAGCGCAGGATCCGGCGGAGGCAGCGTATCTGCCGTGGCCATCCCAAAGGCGTCCTTTAGCGCTGCAATGCAGCGGCCGGCGCTCTCGAAGCGCTCCACAGGGTTCAGCGCCGTTGCCTTGTGGAACCAACGATCGAAGGCTGCCGGCAGCGTCACCTCGCGACGCCGCAGGGCTCGCTCCGTCGGCAGCTCTGGGTTTCCACGTAGCATCGCGAACAGGAGCTGCATCGCGTTCTCCGCGGTATTTTCCTCCTCGATCCAGTAAGCTTCGCCGACCAGCACCGTGTAGGCGATGTGCGCCAGCGCGTAGACGTCTGTGCGAGGCGAAATCGGGTCGTCGCCGCTCGCCTGCTCGGGTGCGATGTAGAGCGGAGTACCGATGATGCCCTTGGTGACGTTGGTGGCCGATGCCTTCTCGTCGAGCACCTTGGCGATGCCGAAGTCGAGCACCTTGACCCGCGGGCTACCGTCATCGCGCCGCGTGACGAACAGATTCTCCGGTTTGAGATCGCGATGAACCACCTCGGCCGAGTGCGCGCGGTCGAGAGCCATCGCAGCTTGTTCAAGCAAGGTGAGCGCCAGCTCCGGCTGCAAGACGCCATGTCGACTGAGGCCCTGCGCCAGCTCCTCGCCTTCGAGCAGCTCCATGACGATGAACGGGCAATTCGTGGCTTCTTCAACGCCAGCGTCGATGATCTCGACGATGTGGTCGCTCTTGATCTTGGCGACGATGCGGGCTTCCCGCTCGAAGCGCCTGCGCGCACCATCGTCTTCGGCGATCGCCTCCGCCATCACCTTCAGCGCGCGTCGCTGCCCCGTGCGAAGCTGCTTGGCTTCGTAGACGTGACCCATTCCGCCGCGGCCGATCAGACGCACGACCTCGTAGCGGTTCTGAAATACGGTCCCTGGCTTCAGCTGACTTGGCGGTGTCGTCATGGCGGTCCGTTCGAGCGCGCGCTTGCTCGCGCCCCTGGGGCCAATGCCCGAACCTGAGGCTAAGGCAGCAACACACCCCCACCGATATCAGCCCGATATCAGCCAGCCGACATGGGTCGGCGCCTCCGTCATTTGACCGAGCCGACTCTGCCTCGGGGATCAACGCCTAGACCACACTCACCAGCGTCGCGGGCCCGATCAAGAAGCGCGTTCCGCGCCCGCCGCGCGCCCGCTCAACCAGGCGTGAACCATCGACCCCAGCCTGAGTCAGCGTCTGGCGAGTGCGGTGGATCAAGGTGTTCAGCTGCACCCGAGTCGCGCCGTCACCGTGCCAAATCATCGGGATCAGCTGGGCGTCGCTGACCCAATCGCCAGGCTTTGCTGGCGCTGGGGGCCGCAACAGCGACGCGATCAGGTCACAGCGCCTATCCGCGAGGAACACGCGGTACTCATCGTCGAGGCAGATCCGCAGGAGCCCACCGTTCGGCAGAAACTCGAGGTCGACGCTGACTGGAAAGTGATCCGCGTCGCCCGACGTGCTGGCGATCCCCTTGCCGTCCCTCAGCAAGCGCAAGCGTGTTCCGCCGTAGGAAATCTCATCGCGGTCATCCATCGAGATGAGTTCATCTTCGACGACGCTGCGACCGTTGATCTCGATGGCCGCCGTGGCTTGCCCCACCAAGCCGCGATCGACGGTGGTCAGCACCAGGGCTCCAGGGGGCCAGCCGGAGACGTTGAGCTGATCCTTCGCGCCACCACCGATGCTGAAGATCGGTCCCAGCACCCGGTAGCGCTGGGAATCGGTCTCGAGCAACCAGGGCCCCGGGGAGCTGCTCGCTGGCTCGATCTCGACGGAGAAGCGCGCGCCAGGCAGCTCGAGTACGTCGCCATCCTGGAGCCAGGCTTCGATCTGGACCGGCCGCTCGTTGACCTGAACTCCGTGGCGCCCAAGGCAGAAGATCTGCGTCCCCTGCTTTCCGTGGGTCACCAGCGCGTGGCGACGACTCGCGAAGGGAGACGACAGCACGATGCTGCAGGTCGAATCGCGCCCCAACATCACCCCAGCCGCGGACAGCTGGATGCGGACACCGTGGCGGTCCTTCAGCCACGCGGTCATCGCCCGCAACCTTTACGTTGCGGAACGCTGCACCCTGGCTCACGGCGGGAGCTGCTCATCGGATCGATCTCCCTCTAGTCATAGGGCCATTCGAGGGCAGTTGTCGACATTCCAAGTCGCGAACTGCCCGGAGGCGCCGCCTTGCCTCAGCGCGCGTCCCGGATTTCGGGTATGCCTTGCAGCCATGGAGCTGACTAGCTTCGGTGGACTTGGCGTCCGACTGAGCGCGTTGCGCCCCGGGGAAACTCCTCGCGGGCTCGTGGTGTTGATGCATGGCTTCGGAGCGAGCGGGTCCGATCTGGTGCCTCTCGGGCGGCAGATCCCGACGCCCCCAGGAGTCCGCTACGCGTTCCCCGAAGCCCCACTCGTGCTCGATCCACTATTCGACGCGCGAGCCTGGTGGCCGATCGACGTCGTAGCTCTAGAACGCGCGATGGCCCGCGGCGAGCATCGCGACCGCACCCAGGAAGAACCCCCAGAGCTCGCCGCCGTGAGCACGCAGCTCGAGCGCTGCCTGAACGAGATGCAAGAAGCGCTCGGGATGCAGGGGCTACCCCTGGTGCTGGGCGGCTTCAGCCAAGGGTCGATGCTCGCGTGCGATGTTGCCGCACGGAATAATATCGCGCTGCGCGGGCTGTGGGTGATGAGCGGAACCTTGCTGGCGGAGCCCCGTTGGCGAGCTGGCTTCGCCAAGCGAGGTAGCGAGCGACCGCCCATGCGCGTCCTGCAGAGCCATGGTCGCCACGACCCGCTGCTGTCCTTTGAGCACGCGGAGCGTTTGAAGGCGCTCTTCGAGGCCGCGTCACTGCCCCTCGAGTGGCTCCCATTCAACGGCCAGCACGAGCTACCCCAGTCGCTGCTCGGCGCCGCTGGCCAGTTCCTGGACGCAGTCTTCTCGGGCGACGGATCGGATGGGGGTGAGGGATGAAACTCGCGGCAATCGACATCGGTTCCAACTCGATTCACATGGTGGTGGCCGAGACCACCGGCCGCGAGAGCTTCGAGGTGATCGACCGCGAAAAGGACATGGTCAAGCTCGGGGCCGGCGCTTTTCGCGACCATCGCCTCACCCCTCGAGCATTCGACGCCGGTCTGGAGGTGCTGGGCCGCTACCGCAAGCTGGCGGACCGCCTCGGCGCCGACGAGATCCTCGCGGTAGCAACGGAGGCGATCCGCGATACGGAAAATGGCGGCGAGTTCCTCTCCCGCGTTGGGGTCGAGACAGGCATCGAGCCCCGGGTGATCTCCGGACGCGAAGAGGCGCGGCTGATCTATCTGGCGGTGCGCCATGCGCTGGAGTTCGGCAACGACAAGATCCTCGAGATCGACATCGGTGGTGGCAGCGTCGAGTTGATCGTCGGCGACACGCGGCACCTGCTCCTGAGCGAGAGCGTGAAGCTCGGCGTTCAGCGACTTCGGGATCTCTTCGGTGAACAACCCCTTGGCAAGGGACGCCGCAAGCAGCTCGAAGACCACGTGAAGCGCGTCGCCGGTCCAGCCATCAAACACGCCAAGGCGCTGGGGTTCAGCCGCGTGGTGGGGACGTCGGGCACGATTCGCGCCTTGGGCGACGCCGCCCATCGCCTGGCAGGCAAGCAGGCCTGGCGCTCCGTGAACGCGGAGGTCGCCGACCTGAAGGACCTGCGTCGCCTCTCGGAACGCCTGGTCGCCGCTCCCCAAGCCGAGCGCAGCGACCTGAAGGGCGTCGATCGGGAGCGCAGCGATACCATCCATCTAGGCTCGGTTCTGCTGTGCGAGCTACTCGAGCTGGCCAACGCCGACAGCATCACTCTCTGCGAGGCCTCCCTGCGCGAGGGCGTGATCCTGGAGTTTTTAGGGCGCAAGACGGATGGTAGCGCACTGCTCTCGATCCCTGACGTGCGGCCTCGAGCGACTCTACAGCTCGCCCGCAAGTACGGCATGGGTGGGCCCCGGGAGCGCCACGTATCGAAGCTCGCGCTGCAGATCTTCGATCAGACGGTACTCTTTCACGAGCTGGGCTCCCGTGAGCGGGAGATCTTGGAGTACTCTGCCTTCCTCTTTTCCGTAGGGCAATATATCGGCTTTCGGAACTACCAAGCCCACTCAGACTACATCATCTCGAACTCGGGGATCCGCGGGTTCAACGACGAAGAGGTCGAGCTGATCAGCCTGGTGGTGCTCTTTCATCGCAAGAGCGAGCCATCCAAGAAGCATCCCCGAGTCAAAGCCCTGGACAAGCCAACCAGGCGCGCGTTGAAGGTGCTGAGCGCGATCTTGCGCATCAGCGTCGGTCTCGATCGCTCGAACAGCCAGTCCGTCAACAACGTCCGCTGTGAGGCCCACGATGGCGTGCTGCGACTGCGGGTGAGCGGTGAGGACGACCTCGAGCTCGCGATCTGGGGCGGGCAACGCCGCAGCGAGCCCCTCGGCAAAGCGCTAGACCTGGACGTCGAAGTCCTCCGCGCCGAGCGCTCCGACGAGGACTGAGCCCGAGAAACCGCCCACTGGCTAGTTCCCGATCCAGCGCTGGCGAGTGCGCGAAATCCGCTGACTTTTCACGGAGTTGGCGGGTCGAAAAAAGCCCCCCCCGCACGGTGCGACGCCCAGCAAAAGATGCTAGGTGGGGCGATTGCTTGATTTTGGTACCCGCGACCCCAAGTCGCCCCCCAAGAGCCAGCGAGCCAATGCCCCAGATGACTAGCGACTCCGCGAAAAGAATGCCCACCGAGGACCAAGAACTACACACCATCGTCGCGGAGGAACGCGATTGCTTGGAGCGCGTAGTCGACCACCTCCGGCAGAAGACCCAAGCCAAGCCGGTGGCCCAGGAGATCGACTACGACTCTCAGCTGATCAGCTTGCGCGACCAAATCGCCAACGCCCGGCTCGAGGACGTGCCTCCGTTGGTCGAGCAGATGGAGCGCATCGCCACCCTCGCCTCGCGTCACCGCGTCAGCACCGAAGGCTGGGTGGACCCGACGTCGCCGTACTTCGGCCGCATGGTGCTCAACGAGGGGGAGCGCACCCGGGAGGTGTTGATTGGGCGCTCGACGTACCTCGACACCAAGAGCGGTGTGCGCATCGTCGACTGGCGTGATGCTCCAGTAAGCCGCCTATTCTACCGCTACGAAGAAGGCGAAGACTACGTCGAGGTATTCGGCGACCGAGAAGTGGAAGGCGACGTCCTCACGCGCCGGAGCCTTGCCATCAGCGAAGGTGTGCTTCGCCGCATCGTCTCTCCCCAGGGCACCTTCGTGCGCGCGCGCGAAGATGAGTGGCAGCGCGCCGGTTCGTCCACCCGCCTGCACGGCGGACAAGGCTCTGCGTTGCGCGCAGAGGACCACCACCGCCCGGGCAAGTTGGGTGTGCAAGGCGCCGACGGGCGTGAGGACAAGCACCTCAAGGAGATCACCGCGCTGATCGACCCCCGCCAGTTCGATCTCATCACCCGCCCCGACTCGGGCCTGGTGGTGATCCAAGGCGGCGCTGGCTCCGGTAAGACCACCATCGGCCTGCACCGGCTGGCGTATCTATCGTTCCAGGACAACCGACGTTTCCGTCCGGATAAAATGTTGATCGTCGTGTTCAACGACGCTCTGGCGCGCTACGTCGCTCGCGTCCTACCTGCGCTGGGCGTCTCGGGCGTCGCTGTGCGGACCTACGAGGAATGGGCGAGCAAGCTGCGTCTCTCCCACGTCCACGGGATGCCAAGGGCGTACACGGACGACACGCCAGCCAACGT
Organism: Polyangiaceae bacterium; assembly: GCA_020633205.1. Lineage (NCBI taxonomy): Bacteria > Pseudomonadati > Myxococcota > Polyangiales > Polyangiaceae > Polyangiaceae bacterium. The sequence continues at coordinate 160,930 of JACKEB010000022.1, read as the reverse complement.
GACGCGCCTGAAGAAGCACCCCTGCATGCTGGACGCGATCGACGACTACGTGAACCGCGTGGAACAGCGCATTCACGAACAGCTGGAAGCGGCGCTAGATGGCGCTCAGGACAGCGGTCGTGACGCCGTGCTCGGAGCCTACCGTCGCACCCCGACGGACCCTCGCCCCCTCTCCCACAAGATTCACGCCGCGCTGAACAAGGTCACCGAGCCCCGCACGAGGCTGCCCGCCGCGGTGCGTACCCGCACGGAAGCGATGCTCAATCGCTGCCGCGCCGAGGCGCGAGACGTCGCGACCGCTTGGGCTGAGATCCTCAGCGATCTGCCGAAGCTCTTGGAGGCATTCAAGGACGCGGGCGACTTGAGCCGCGCGGAAATTGAGCGCGCACACGCCTACTGCTCCCAGCGCGTCAACCTCGCCTTGGACGAGCTCGAGCGTCACCAGGAAGACGCCCAGCGCGCGGCGGACCAGCGTGAGTCCAGAGCTGGAGAAAAGCGCGGACCGCGACCCCAGAAGCGCGTCGAAGAGCCGCGTGAAGACGACGAGCCGTTCACCGCCATCGACGGCGGAGACGTTGAAGAGCATGCGAAGCTCGACCGCGAAGACGACACGTTGTTGCTCCGACTGGTGCAACGCATGCGGGGCCCGCTGATGCGCGGCAAGGGCAAGGAGGCGTTGGTCTACGAGCACGTACTCGTCGACGAAGCGCAGGACCTCAGCCCGGTGGAGCTTGCGGTGGTGATTGGCACCGTCAGCCGCGCCCAGAGCGTCACGCTCGCGGGCGACGTCGCGCAGCGCTTGCATATGGACAACGGCTTCACTGGCTGGGACAGCACGCTCTCCCGGCTCGGGCTGAATCACGTAGCCGTCGAGCCGCTCAAGCTCTCCTATCGCTCCACTGCGGAAATCATGGAGTTCTCGACCGCAGTCCTCGGACCGCTAGCATCGGACGATCCACCGGCGGCGACGCGCCATGGCGCCCCGGTGGAGCTGTTCCGGTTCGCTCACGCTGGGGACGCGGTGGGCTTCCTGAGCGAGGCGCTGCGTACCCTGATGGCCGAGGAGCCGAACTGCACCGTGTGCGTGATCGGCCGCTACCCAGAGCAAGCGGACATCTACTACGACGGCTTGAAGAAGGGCGAAGTGCCGTTCCTGCGCCGCATCGCCGCTCAAGACTTTCCGTTCCGTGCGGGCGTGGACGTCACCGACGTACGCCAGGTGAAGGGCCTCGAGTTCGACTACGTCGTGCTGCTCGACGTCAACGAGAGCTCCTACCCCGAGGACGATGAGGCCCGCCACCTGCTGCACATTGCGGCAACTCGCGCGGCGCACCAGCTGTGGGTCGTCGCTTCCGGGAAGCCGAGTCGCCTCCTGCCTGAGGAGTTGCGCGACCGGGGCTATTGAACGAAGCTCGCCGCATGCAGAAGCTCAAGGGCGCATTTGCGGCCACTCAGTGGCTCGTCGTGGCGTTCACCCTGGCGCTCAGCGCCTGTGGTCGCCCCGCCGCCAAGGCGCCAGGTGACGACGTCGCGCCCATCGATCACGAGGCGGCGGACTCGGACAAGCCGGTTTCGCCGCGCTTCACAGCGATCGAGCTGCCTGCCCCCCAGGAGTTCCACGGAGTGCGCGTCAAAGACGGCAGCGCGCTCAGCGTCGAGGAGCTGCTCACGGATATCACCACGGCAGACGTGTTATGCGTCGGTGAGCAGCATGACGACGTTCACCACCACTGGGCCCAGTACCTGGTGCTCAACCAGCTGATCGAGCGCCGCCAAATGAACGGCCGCGGCGTCGCCCTGGGCCTCGAAATGGTGAGCCGCCGCAAGCAGCCCGCGTTGAACCGCTGGTCGAGCGGCGAAGCGAAGCCGCGAGAAACCCTGGACGAGCTCCAGTGGAACCAGACTTGGGGCTACGACTTTGGCTACTACGCGCCGATGTGGTGGCTCGCGAAACAAAACCGCGTGGCAATTCTAGGACTCAACCTGGAACAAGAGATGAGCCGCAAGATCGCGCGCGTGGGCCTCAAAGGGTTGAGCCCCGAGGAGCGCGCTCGCCTGCCCCGGGACATGAACCTGCGAGATCGCGCTCACCGCGAGTACTTCGAGCAGGCCATGGCTCATCACCCGCCCCCCGTCTCCTCGCGGCGCAAGTACTACGAGGCGCAGGTCGCGTGGGATGAGACCATGGCGGAGACCGCCAACAAGTGGTTGGTGAAGCGCGCGCCGGCGAGTCAGCTCTTGATCCTGGCGGGGCTTGGGCACTGTCAAAACAGCGCCATCCCCGATCGCATTCGCCGCCGTAACCAGGAGGCCAAGGTGATCAGCATTCGTCCATGGCGCGAAGGCGACGAGCCCGGTCTCCCCAAGCTCCTGGAAGAAGGCCGCTTCGACTACGTCCTCGTGATGAGTCAGGAAGACAAGCCAGGTCGTCGGCGCGGTGGGCCGGGGCACGGCATGGGTGGTGACCGCGGGCGAAGGCGCTGATGCTCGCCGAGCTGATCCCGTCACACACTAGCCTCCTGCAACGGGGTCAATCCCTGCTCGGGCTCGCGGTCTTGATTGGCCTGGCGTGGCTGCTCTCCGAGAAACGCGGTCAGGTGCGCTGGCGCCCAGTGCTATGGGGCGTAGCGCTGCAGCTGCTCCTGGGCTTGATCGTGCTGAGTCCCGCGCTCCAAGGCTTCTTTTTCGCCACCATAGACAGCGGCGTGAAGCGGCTCTTGAGCTTCAGCGAGGCGGGCTCAAACTTCGTTTTCCAGAGCATCGAACCGCACCAGATCCTGGATCCCAGCGGAAAAGCCGTCACCTTCGTCGGGCGCATCTCTCCGCCGGTGAAGACCTTCGCCTTCTGGATCCTCCCGACGATCGTCTTCTTTTCCGCGTTGACATCGATCCTTTACCACCTGGGCATCATGCAGCGCGTGGTCTGGGGGATCGCCTGGGTGATGCAACGCACGATGAAGGCGAGCGGCGCCGAGGCGCTGAGCGCGGCGGCCAACATCTTCGTGGGGCAGACCGAGGCGCCGCTGTTCGTGAAGCCTTACATCGCGAAGATGACCCGCTCCGAGCTGAGCGTGGTGATGACCGGCGGTTTTGCGACGGTAGCTGGCGGCGTGATGGCCGCCTACGTGGGCTTCCTCCGGGATCTACCTGGCATCGCTGGGCACCTCGTCACGGCGTCGATCTTGAGCGCCCCCGCGGCGATCGCCGTCTCCAAGCTGATGGTCCCAGAGACCGAAGAACCCGAGACCTTGGAGAGCCTAGATCTCGCGGCGAAGAGCCCTCACTCGAACGTGCTCGAGGCCGCAGCCACCGGCGCCGCTGACGGTGCAAAGCTCGCGATCAACGTGGGTGCGATGCTGATCGCGTTCGTGGGTCTGGTGGCGATGGTGGATTTCGGCCTCTCGAACATCACGGTGGCGGGCGAGGTGTTGAGCCTGTCCCGCATCCTCGGTTGGCTGTTCTCGCCCTTCGCGTTCATCATGGGTGTCCCCTGGAATGAAGCGCCCGCCGTTGGACGTCTCCTCGGGGAAAAGCTAGTGCTCACGGAGTTTCTGGCTTACATCCACCTCGGAGATCTGGTGTCCAAATCTCCAGCGGTGCTGAGCGAGCGCTCCGCCGTGATCGCCTCGTACGCGCTCTGCGGCTTCGCCAACTTCGCGAGCATCGGAATCCAGCTCGGCGGCATCGGCGGCATCGCCCCAAAGCGCATGCCCGACTTGGCGAGCCTCGGTTTCAAGACCATGGTCGGTGGCAGTCTCGCGGCGTTCATGACCGCCTGCGTCGCCGGCGCGCTGCTCTAGCCATGCTGGGCCCCCAGCCGCCGCAGGGCCGCGTGCAGCCACAGGGCCCCGTGCGGCCACAGAGAAGCGTGCAGCTCTCGAACCGCGAGCAGCTACTCCGCGTCGCGGAGCCCTGGCGCTCCCGACGCCGGCTCGCGCTGGAGCTCGTCGAACGCACCCTCGCGTCCCTGGATCCATACGCGTCCACACTGGAGAGCCTGCAAACCGTGTTTCCACGCGGTGCGGCGACGGACAGCTGGGAGTTCGTCGTTTTCGCCCTGGGCAAGGCCGCAGGCCCCATGGCGCGAGCGGCGCTGGACTACCTCGAGCCGACCGCTGGCTACGTGCTTTCCCCAGCAGAAATCCCTGGGCTCGCTCCCCCTCCTGGGAGGCCGACGATTGTGCAACTCGTTGGCAGCCACCCTACCCCAAGCCCCGACGCCCCGGAGCAAGCACGCCGTGTCCTCTCAGCGCTGCGCGCCCTCGACTCCCGTCACCACCTGGTGTGCCTGATCTCCGGCGGCGGTTCGTCCCTGCTCGAGCTGCCGCGCGCGGGTGTCAGTCTGGAAGAGCTAAGCCAGACGAGCGAACGCCTGATGAACGCCGGCGCGGACATTCAGGCGCTGAACGTCGTGCGCCGCGCGCTCTCTCAGGTCAAAGGCGGCGGGCTGCTGCGCGCCTCGGGGACCCAGCGGGTCACCAACTTCATCCTCAGCGATGTGGTGCTTGGCCCGCTCTACGCCGTCGCCAGCGGCCCCACGCTCCCAGTGACCGAGCCTGCCCAGTCAGCGAGGCAAATCCTCGAGGATTTTGGGGTGAGGGATGCGCTTCCAAGCGCTGTCGTCGCCGCACTGGATCGCGCCGTTTCCGCGCCAAGCTCCTCTGCTACCGAGCCGCTCACCACACCGCCAACCTGGTTGGTCGCCGATAACGAGCGCGGTGTGCGGCTCTTGGTAGAGCACGCAGCCACCGTCGGCGTGAAGCTCCAGGTGCAGACGCAACCCCTCCAAGGCGACGCAGCCCAAACTGGCGCCGACCTGGCAGGCCGAATCTCCGCACGGCAATCCGTCTCAGGCATCGCGATGGGTGGGGAAACCACCGTGAGGCTCGACGTGACCGAGCCAGGTGCAGGCGGTCGCAACCAGGAGCTGATCCTCGGCGCCGCGAGGGCAGCGCTGCGCGACGGGGGCTTCAGCGGCACGCTCGTGAGCTTTGGCAGCGACGGCATCGACGGGCAGAGCCCCGCGGCGGGCGCGTTGCTAGATCAGGCGGTGCTCGCCACGCTGGACACGAGCCAGGTCGAGCAAGCGCTTGCTCGCCACGACAGCTACAGCCTGCTCGAGGACAAGGGCGCGGCGCTGATCAGCGGAGCAACCGGGACGAACGTCGCCGATCTGCTCTTCTGGCTACCCGAGTAGCGCTATTTGCCCTTGGGCCGGAAGCGGAGCAAGGACTTGATCCGCAGGGTAACGGATTGGCTGCGCTTGCCCATGGTGGTCTTCATGGAGATCTTCGAGCTGGTCTTCATGCGACCTTTCGGCACCGGGTTCTCGAGGTCGAAGTAGGTCTCCCCCTCGCCCTTCGAGGTCATCTTCACCAGCTCTGTCTTCGCGTTGGGCGGCAGGCCAGGCAGCTTGATCTCGCCCTTGGGTGCGATCTGACGCATCTCCACTTTGGCTCGACCGACGTTGCCGTCGAGGGACACCAGCTCATAAATCGCAATCTGGGTCAGGGGCAGGCCTTGCTGCACGACGGAGGTGTTGACCACCCACTTGGCGCCAACGCCGATTGCTTCCGCAGGGAGAGGAGCGCTCATCCCACCCAGGTTCGCCTGCAGCCCCTGGAGGATCTGGTTCATCTCCATGCTGTCGACCTTCGCTGCGTCGAAGGACAGTGCCTTCTGCACGCCTCGGTCGGAGACCTCGCTGACGCCGTGGAGCTTCGGCAGCTTGCCGAGCGCCGCCTCCAGCTGCTGCTGGACGGGCTTGGGGAGCTCCTTCGCGTTGCGGATCTTCGGCCGCAAGCCGATCAGATCCACCAGAAAGTCCCCGTCGCTCTGCTTTTCTTTCACCTTCAGCTTCGCGAGCATCTCGATCTTCGGGACGAAGTTCGCCTTTTGCTTCTTGCCGTCGGTCTCCACCTCGAGCTCGCTGCGGGTGGTGACGCGCACCACGCCTCCAGCGCCCACGGGATACTTGTAGCGCAGCTGTTTGCGAGGCTCAGCGCCCGCCTCGAGCAGCTTGATCTCGCCGTTCTTCATCTTGGGCAGCTTGTCCCAGACGCTGCCCTTGGCCTTGGAGGCGGCGGTGGCCGGCGCTGCACTGCCACCACTTACGCGAAACGCCGCAGGCGCCTTCTCCGTCGGTTCGGCGGCGTGAGCGGCACTTCCCACGCAAATCGCACCGCACACCAGCAAAGACAGGCCGAAGCCCCACCCGCGCAGCGTGCCTCGCTGCCCCAAATCACGTTTCACCCCCTTCCCCTACCGCGGCCAGCCGCTATTGGCCAGCTTCCCGGCGCTTCCGAGAGCGCTTGTGAATAAGCTCGAACGGCGCTGCGTCAGTCGAGGTTTCAGCACTCGAACGCACGCGCCAGGCGCTGCGCCAACCCTAACGCGTGTTGCACGCGCATCGAGGTCTCAGCACGCGACAGCGCGGTGAGCGACAGTCGCAGCTTGAGTCCCGAAAGTTCACGAAACACCACGCCCTTGCGCCCCACGCGGGTCATCGAACGACTCACGACGCTGAGCCCCATGCCCGACGCAATCAGCCCCAGCAGAGCTAGCTTGGTGTCAGTCTCCTGAACCACATCCAGCACCACGCCAGCTCTCCCGAGCGCGACGCTCGCAGCGTTGGCCCACGCTGGTTCCACCTCCGGCTTCACGAACACCGCTAGCTGACCGTCGAGCGCTCTCACGGGCACGCTTCTCCGCGCGGCAAGAGGGTGGCGACTCGGCAGAGCAACCACCAAGCGGTCGTGATGGAGCACGCTTTCGCTCAGCTGAGCGGCATCGGCTGTAGCGCCCGCCAAGACGGGCCCGCAGGCGAGCCCCAGCTCGATACGTTCGCTCTGCAGTGCCGCGACCTGTGCGGGGCTCCCAAGCTCCAAGAGCTCCAGGCTGAGCCCCGGGAGCTGCTTTTTGAGTTCTCGCAGCCAAACCGGGAGCAGCTCGTACGTCGCCGTGGGTGTGTAGCCAACGCGCAACACGCCGGCTTGCCCCGCGGCAACAGCCTGCAGTCGTTGTACGGTCTGTTCGGCCTCCTTGAGCCAGCGTCTCGCGGTCGGCAACAGGTAGGCGCCAGCGTCCGTTAGCTCCACGTGTCGGCGGTCGCGTTCGAAGAGCGGAGCACCGACGAGCTCCTCGAGCTTCTTGATCTGCATGCTGAGCGGGGGCTGACTGATGTGGAGCCTCCGCGCCGCGCGCCCAAAGTGCAGCTCTTCGGCCACCACGACGAACGCCCTCAGCAGGCGCTGATCCAGCGCTTCGACGTCTGTCATATCCGCACACTATCACAGACGTCGATTCAAGTATTGGACGCTATCAACAGCGAACCTCAGAGTCGCCCCATGTCCGACTCCAAGGTCCAAGTCATCAAGCGCTACTATGAGCAGTTGTTCAACGAAGGAGAACTCGAGCTGGTCGATGAGCTCCTGCATCCCGACTACGTGAATCACTCGCCCGGCTCGCCTGAACAGCCCCGCAACAGGGCGGCAGTGAAGGACGTGGTGCGGGAGCTACGCGATGCGTTTCCGGATCTGCACTACACCATCGAACAGCTGGTCGTCGGCGAAGACAGCGTCGCCGTGCGCACGACGCTGCGAGGCACACAGTGTGGCCCGTTCTACGGCAACCCGCCGAGCAAGCGCAGCGTCGAGGTGTCTCAGATCACCATCGAACGCTTCCTCGAGGGTCGCATCGTGGCGCACCACCGCCTAACCGACGAGCTTGCCTTGCTGCGTCAACTTGGGCTGATCGGGTAGCTCACAAGGCTGCGCTTCCAGGGAAAAAGCCGGTGAACGCCCACGGCAACTGCAAGCTCTGGCGTGAGTCGCTCGGGTCCGTACACTGCCCTCCGGCGTCGCGCTCCGTCGGCGCCCAACGCGAACGGATGGAAGCGAGCATGCAGAACTACGATCGGATCTTCATCGATGGCAGCTGGGTCGAAGCGAGCGGCGACGGATACTTCGATGTCATCAACTCCTCGACGGAAGAAGCCATGGGCCGCGTCCCCCGCGGCGACGCGACAGACGCGGCCCGTGCGGTAGAGGCTGCGGCAGCGGCCTTCCCGGCCTGGTCAGCGACGCCGGTCGCTGAGCGTGCCGCGCTGCTCAAGAAGCTCCAGGCCGGCTTGGCCGAAAGGAACGCAGAGATCGCCCAGACCATCGCGGCTGAGGTGGGCATGCCAATCAAGCTCGCGCGCGCGATTCAAGCCGGGCTGCCAACCCTGGTCATGGGGCAATTCGCAGAGCTGATCGAGAAGTACGAGCTCGAACGCCAAGTGGGGAGCTCACTGGTCGTCAAGGAGCCCATCGGGGTGGTCGCCGCCATTACCCCGTGGAATTATCCACTACATCAGGTCGTAGCGAAGCTCGCGCCGGCGCTCGCGGCTGGTTGCACCGTGGTGCTGAAGCCGAGCGAGGTCGCGCCGCTCAGCGCCTTCATTCTGGCTCAGATCTTCGAGGCCGCAGGCGCTCCCAAAGGGATCTTCAATGTGATCAGCGGTGACGGACCCAGCGTGGGTGAGGCGCTCGTCAGTCACCCGAAGGTCGATATGGTGAGCTTCACCGGTTCGACCCGCGCCGGGCGCCGGGTGTCTGAGCTCGCCGCCCAGAGCATCAAGCGAGTCACCCTCGAGCTGGGTGGCAAGAGCGCCAACGTGATCCTCGACGACGCAGATCTGGGCCGCGCGGTGAAGAGCGGCGTTGGCGCGTGTTACCTGAACTCAGGGCAAACTTGCTCCGCGTTGACGCGTATGCTGGTGCCGAAGAGCAAACACGACGAAGCTGTCGCCATCGCGAAGGCAACGGCGGAGAGCTTCACCCTGGGCGACGCCGTGGAGGGCGCTGGCAAGCTCGGACCACTCGTCAGCGAAACCCAACGGGAGCGCGTGCGTGGCTACATCCGTCGCGGTGTCGAAGAGGGCGCAACCCTGGTGACAGGCGGCGCGGAGCCCCCGGAAGGGCTGAGCAAAGGCTACTTCGTGCGCCCCACGGTGTTCGCGAACGTGAAGAACGAGATGACCATCGCCCAGGAGGAAATCTTCGGGCCGGTGCTGTGCATCATCCCTTACGAGGACGAGGCGGACGCGATCCGCATCGCCAATGACTCCCCCTATGGGCTAGCAGGCGCGGTTTGGTCGGCTGATGCGGAGCGAGCCAAACGCGTGGCCCGCCAGTTGCGCACCGGCCAAGTGGAGGTCAACGGCGGTGCCTTCAACGCCCTCGCGCCCTTCGGTGGCTACAAGCAGTCGGGTAACGGGCGCGAATACGGCGAGCACGGACTGGACGAGTTCTTCGAAATCAAGTCTCTGCAGCTTTAGCGCGGGCACACCCCAGGGAAACGCGCAAAGCGTTCGTCAGCTGGCCCCCGCTCCCCGCGGAAACTGCGCCTGGTTGTGGTTCGCAGCTCGCGAGGTCGAGCTGTCTCCGCGGGGGATTGGGTCAAAAGCATGTGCTCCGAGGTAGGTGCTAAAGAGCGTTTCCCTGCGCAAACTCGAGGACCTTCGCTGCTCCCTCCCCCCCAACCCTCGCGGATCTGCAATCTCACAAACGAAATGCTCAAGCTTCGCGCTGGAGTCCCGTTTAGAGATTTCGGACAGTTGGGCTGTCATCTGGCCTGGCACGGGTCCTGCTAACTCTGTGGCCAGAACCGGGTGGGATAGGAAGCTCGCGCCGGTTCCGAGGTTTCAATGGGGTGGGAAAACACACAACTCATCGAGCGCTTGGCCGGAGCCCAACGGGGGCGACACAGCGGGGTGCTCACGGTACACGGACCAGCCGCCAAGCTCGAAGTGCACCTGATTGACGGCTCAGCGGCCTTCGTCGGCAACGCCCTCGGTGGACGGGATGCGCTGGATGACAAGAGCTGCGAGCTCTTGGAGAAGGCGCTGCGCTGGAGCAAGGTCGCCATGACCTTCACCCACAAGGCGCCCAGTGTGCTCCGCCACTCCACGGCCCGCTTGAACCTGGAGCGCCTGGTGACGCGAGCGATCCGCGATCACTTCGACGACTACCACTCCGGTGTGCGCCCGGTGCCCGAAGGCATCATGCCGGGTCGTCGCGTGAGCCACGACGGCGCGCCGCCAGTGCCCCCGAGCGCCCCCCATGCCCGGGTCGCCGGGGCACGCAACCATTAGTCCTAGCCGCAACCATTAGTCTTAGCCGCAACCACTAGGCCTCGCGAGGCTCGCTTCCCCGAGGAACCAGCGATCCAAACGGCTACTGGACCAACCCCGGCTGACTGAGCGAGAACGCTGCGATCTCGGCGTCGAACTGCTCCCCAGTGGGACGCAACATCTGGTAGCTGCCATGCATCGAGCCGAAGGGCGTCGTCAGCGGGCAGCCCGACGTGTATTCGAAGTGTTCACCATGAGCCAGGCTCGGCTGTTCTCCGACCACGCCTGGTCCCTTGACTTCTTGCACCTCGCCGTTGGCGTCGGTGATGATCCAGTGGCGGCTCACCAGCTTGACCGGCTCACTACCCTCGTTCTTGATCGTGACTTGGTAGAGGAAGAACCACTCGCCGCGCCGCGGATCCGAGTGCTCTGGTGAGTAGCGTGGGCGAACGGTGACGCGCACGCCTTGGGTCACGGCCTCGCTGCTGCCATTCTTCATGGCACGGCCTTAACACTGCGAGCGCCTACACTCCAAGCCTCAGTGACCCAGCTTGGCCTTGGCCTTGGCGAGGCGCTTCTGCGCGTCCTCCAAGCTCTTCGGGCGGGCGCGCTTGCCAGTGAGCGCTTGCCAACCTTTTACTTCCTCCTCCAGCGTGGCGACGGCCGCCTTCGGGTCCCCGAGTTTCAGCTCGAGGCTCGCCTTGCGCTCGAGGTACATGAGCTTGCGGGGGCCGTGGGCCATGTTCACCGCGCGAGTCGTGGCCGCGAGTGCGTCCTTCGTGCGGCCGAGCGCTGCGTAAACCTGGGAGAGGCGCGCAGGCGGCTCCGCGGAGCTCGGGATTTGCTTCTCGCGCTCCTCCAGCATGACCAGCGCTTCCTTGGCGCGGCCGAGCTCCAAATAGGCCTTTGCGCGGCCGTAGTCGTAGGTGGCTTTGATCTCAGGCTCGTCGGCTTTTTCGGCTGCCGCCTCCAGCACCTGCAGCCCAGCCTCGATGGAGGCCCTGGCGCCCTTCTTGTCACCCCGCAGCTCCCGCGCGTAGGCCAAGATGTTGTGAGCATCCGCGATGTCGTCGGGGCTCATCACGTCAGGCGGTTCCGCGAGGAGATTAGTCAGGCGAGCCTCCACGCGCCTCACCGTCTCTTGCAGCGTGGGGTGGCTCTTCAAGCCTTGTGCGCAGGCCAGAACCTGGTTCGCGAAATCCGCGGGGATCGACGCGCCGCGTACCTCGTCCAGGTGTTCCAAGCCTGCATGCACACACTCACTGGCCATGCCAGCTCGCGCCAGGCTTCGGATCCAGCCTTTCAGCGCCTCGCTACGCCTCGGCCAGTCCTTCGGGGCGCGCTCCACTGCGAGCCCGTACTGCTTGGCTGCCTCGCGGTGCTTCGACGCCGCATGCAGCGCACGCGCTTCGACTAGCGCCTTGAGGGGGCTGTCTTTCGGCAAAGAGTCGCTGGTCAGCGCTTCATTCGCCTCGAGGGAGCTATCCAGGAACCCCCGCATCTCCCCCACACTGGCGGAGCCAGGCCACATCCCAAGCACCCCGCCGGACGCGTCGAGAACGAAGAAGCTCGGCAACACCTCGACGGCGTACTTGTCTTGGAAGCCGGCGTTCTCGTCGCGGTCGGTGTCGAGCTCGACGAACACCATGCGCTCTCGATACGGCTCGAACGAGGCGTCGGAGAAGACGTGGTTCTTCATCGATAGGCAGGTGTGACACCAAGTCGCCCAAGCATCGACGAACACCAATTTCCCCTCGGATTTAGCTTTGGCCAGCGCCCCGGGGAGGTCATCGATCAGCACCGCACGCTTCTTGTCGGGGGGGAGAGGCGCGCTGCTCTCAGCCGCTACTCGGGCGCTGTCGCTCCCGCTCGAGACGGGCACCTCCGGCGCCACGGGCTCAGCCGTTGGTCCGCCACACGCGCCCACCAGCCCCACACCCAAACCGACGCTCATCACCCAGCAAAGCTGCTTCATACGTCCTCGACTGTAACAAACCGTCGAGGGCGCGCAGCCCTTTGGTCGCGCCTTTCAGGGTCCGCCGGAGAGCGTGACGTAGAGCACCGGAACCAGCGCGCCGAGGATGGCGATCACCGCGCCCCTGCCAAGCAGGCCCTTGCGTCCGGGGATCATGAAGAGCCCGCTGATGGCCAGGTAGAGCAGGAACACCGCGTAGCCGTCGGCGATGTAGCTCCAGGCCTTCTTGCCGCGGTTGAGGTGCAGCCAGTTCGCGACCCGCAAGAAGAAGCGCGGCTCTTGTCCTTGCTCCAGCACGGCGCCGGTCTTCTGGTTGACCTGCAGGGTGCGTCCGCTTGGCAGAGACACCTCGAGCTCGTCGTCGTTGACGCGATAGACGTCCTGCGGCTTTTCCTCGAGCTTGAGCTTTTCAGCGACGATCTTGCCGATGGCCTCTTCGTCTTCTTCCTCTATCGGGCCAATCTCGTAGCGCTGCTCGATCTGGGTGAAGTTCGGGTCCCAGTCGGCGATGTGGTTCACCGCCAGGCCGCTCAGCGCGTAGATGACGGTGAGGCCGATCGCAAAGTAGCCGATGTCGCGGTGCAGGGCGCGGATCCAGGGGCGCCACTTGAGCTTCTTTTTAGGCTTGGCTTGCGCGGGGGACTTGGCCTTTGGAGTGTCCTCCGGAGTGTCGGTCTCGCTCACGATACAATAGCTTTCGTCACCAGGGCTTTCGTTTCCTTAGGGTAACTTCTATCCGCACAGGTTCAGCTGTAGCGCTCTTCGAGCCACGGGTTGCCACGGTTGTGGTAGCCGCGTGTCTCCCAGTAGCCGGGCTCGTCTCGCTTGACGAAGCGGATCCCGGTGATCCACTTGCTGCTCTTCCAGAAATACAGATCCGGAATCAAGCCGCGGGCGGGCGCGCCGTGGGCCTCAGCGAGGGGATCGCCGTTGAGCTCGTAGGTCACCATGCAGGTCTCCTTGAGCGCCTCCCGAAGCGGCACGTTGGCGGTGTAGCCGTGAGCCGCCTCGATGATGGCGTAGCGAGCCGTCTTCTTCAGCTTGGCTTTCTCTGCGAGGTCCTTGATGCGCACACCCTTCCAGTTGGCGTCGAGCAGCGTCCAACCCGTGACGCAGTGAACGTCTGCTTTTTGAGTGACCTGGGGCAGCTTCAGCAGCCCACGGAAGTCGACCTCGAAGGGGTTCTCGACTTCGCCGTGAACCTTCAGCTTGAACTTGCTGCGCAGGGGGCTGCCCTCGGCGCCGCCCATGGGCTTGAGAGCGCTGATCACGCGCTGGCCCGGGGGAACTCGAGGCCGCCCATCGTCCCGGGGCTTGGCATTGGCGGTAGCGATCAAATCATCGACGATCGTCCACAAACCGCCGCCGAAAGCCGTGATCACCGTGCCCACAGCAGCGGTCTTGATGAAGCGGCGGCGGGCGAGCAGCTTCTCTAGCTCGCTGCCTCGAAGGCGATCACTCAGTCGGTCTTGGTCGTCCATGAAGTCTCCTCGCCGCGGGTTTTGCGCGCGACCCAGGTTCCTACGCGAGGTCGGCGTCTAGGTTACTCCGACCACGAAGTCGCCACGGCAAGGGGTGTACGACGAACCTTGCGCCGCGGCTCGATGCAAGCTGATTTCCGCGCGGCCCCGGCGCTCCTCCCCCCAAAAAACCTACTCAGGATCGGGGCGGTTCCTGAGAAAGTTCGCGACCTCTTCCAGGCGGGAGAGCACGAAGTCCCGAGCGGCGGGCTGGAATGGGCCGCGTGCCTGCTCGACGTCAGCGAAGGCCGATCGCATCGCCCGGAGCCAGGCATCTCGCTGATCGGAGTCGATCGCGACCCCAGCGTGACGCATGCGCAGCCGAGGATGACCGTGGAGCTGCATGTAGTCCTGAGGGCCACCAAGCCAGCCGATGAAGAACAGCCGAAAGCGCTCCCGGATCTCCGGCAGGATGCGGCCGTCGGGACCCAGCGGGTGGAGCTTGGCCAGGGCCGGCTCGTCTTGCTCCATGTGATCGTAGAAAGCCTGGGCGATCTGGCTGACGATCTCTGCTCCGCCGAGCAATTCGAACGGGGTCTGTTCCGGGCTTGAGTCGGGCATGACGAAGCGGTTTATGGCATGCTCGGAGCCCACATGTGCCGGCTTTTTGGCTTCCGTAGCGTCATCCAGAGTTCCGTCCACCGCTCCCTGCTGGACGCTGACAATGCCCTAGGTGAGCAGAGCAACCAGCACCCCGACGGCTGGGGTGTCGCGTTCTACATCGACGGTTCGCCCCACGTGACCCGCAGCCCGACCACGGCGCTGGGCGACCAGCTGTTCCACCGGTTGAGCGGCGTGGTGTCCTCGGAGACGGTGCTCGCCCACGTGCGCAAGGCCACTCGGGGACCGAACAACGTGCTCAATTGCCACCCGTTTCAGTTCGGGCGCTGGGTGTTCGCGCATAATGGCGATATCCCGAACTTGGACGCGAAGCGCAGCGAGCTCTTGCGTGAGGTGGTGCCCGCGCTGCGCCGCTTCATCCTCGGGGAAACGGATAGCGAGATCGTCTTCTTCATGTTCTTGACCCAGCTGCAACGCTTTGGGCCGCTGAGCAGGCGCCACTCGGTCGAGGACGTGATCGCCGCGCTCTACGCAACGACGGCCCGGGCACGCGCGATCTGCGACGACTCAGAGAGCAAGAGCCTGCTGACACTGATCCTCACCGATGGCGAGGTCATGGCAGCCACTCAGGGCGGCAAAGAGCTGTTCTTCTCCACCTACAAGGGCCAGTGCTCGGACCGTGATACCTGTCCGTCGCTCTCAGCGGAGTGCGAGGCGCCAACGCAGACTGGCTTCGTGAATCACCTGCTCATCTCGAGCGAGCCGCTCCAAGGCGAGAACGTGTGGGAGCCACTCGCAGAAGACGAAGCGATTGGAGTCGACTTCCGCATGCGCCTGGTGCGCTCGACGCGGGGCGAGCGTCACTTGCCCCTCGCGGCGGCGGCGCCGTGAACGACGCACCAGCACATCGCCGGGCAACGGTACGCCAGGCCTTGGAGCGGGCGCTGCTCGAGGAAGCGCTCACCTTGCGCGAGCTATCTCAGCGCGTGGGCGTGTCGGAGAAGCAGCTAGCGGAGCACCTGGAGCACCTGGAAAAAAGCCTCAAGAGCCGCGGGCTCCGCCTCAAACGAGAGCCTGCACATTGCCTCGCGTGTGGCTTTCTGTTTCGCGACCGTCAGCGCATGACGGCGCCCAGCCGCTGCCCCCAATGCAAGAGCGAGCGCGTCGAGCCGGCGTCGTTTCAGCTGGTTGATTGACACGCCGGGCGCCCGCATCATTTCCGCGCGGCTATCCTAGTTGGCGTCAAAGATGGGCACGCTCAAACCGGCGACTCCAGGGTTGCCGTCAAGCGATGATGGGCCCGCGGCGCCGCCACTACCTGGAGTCAGCACACTCGACGTCACCGTCGGGGCCGGCCCAGCGTAGACGATCGCGGCGGAGATCCCGCCTGCCCCGCCCCCACCGATGCCAGCACCCCTGCCGCCTTCCCCACCGTCGCAGGCCGTGCTCTCAGCGCGTGGCCCCGGCGCTCCGCCGGCCATCCCGTACTGCCCGACGTGACCGGTGCCACCGTCTCCCCCGTTTCCAGCGATCAGGACACTGTCCACCACGCTCACGGAGCTGTTGAAGAGCAACAGCGCGATGCTGCCGCCCCCGCCGTAGCCCCTCGAGCCGGGACCGCCGCCGCAGCCTCCAGCACCGCCGCCGCCACCTCCGCTCTCGAGGGAGCCACGCCCGCCGCCACCCCCTTGTCCAACGTGGCCGGGGGTGCCGAGCTCACCGGAAGCCGGCACCCAACCAGCCTCGGTGAGCGTCCCCTGGCGAGTCGCCCCAGCGCCCGGATCGCCGTTGGCGCCGACCGCGCCGGTCTGGCCAGCCCCTCCGAGAGAACAGGCGTAGTTGTAGATCCCCCCGGCACCGCCGCCAAGGTCTGGTGCACCAATCGCTCCTCCGGTTGGAGTAGTGCCGCCATCTCCTCCCGCAGCGCCGACGCTAGTGCCTCCCCCAGGACAGCCCGCGTACTCCGTCGGTCCCCCTGGCTGGGTTCCCGACGCTGAACTTCCAGCAAGCAAGCTCGCGCTCGGATAGGCGAAGTTGATGAAGTCCCCAGTGCTCGCCAGTACCCCGGGACCCGTTTCGAACTTCACCTTGTTGAAGGTGACACCGCTGGAGTTCTTGATGAACGCGGCAACGCCGCTCTCACCGATGGCGTTCCCACCCAGGGTGTGAAATTCAAAGCCTTCGATCGCGGTGCCCCCCACACCATCCATCGTCAACGCCAGCTTCTGACCCGACACGTACGCCTTGAGCGCAGGATCGTAGGACCAATCATCGCATCTGAACGACCCGAACAGCTGCATACCGGAGTGGCTGGCGTCCAAGGAAATCTCTAGAAAAAAGCTTCCGTCCGCGCAGGCGTACACTCGCTTGCCGGCGGCCTTCGCCACCTCGAGCGCCTCGCTCAGGCTGTTGAAGGGATCTTGGCGGCTTCCGTCGCCGCCGTTGTCCGCGTTCCCCTGGACGAATACGCCGTACTGCTCGTCCACCACGCACGGGTCGTCTGCCGGCAGGGCCGCGGCGTTGCAGGTCACCACCCCGGTGCCGCCTGTGCCGCCCGTCTCCGAGCCTCCAGCACCGGTGGTTCCGCCTATCCCCGCGGAACCACCAGCGCTCATCCCGGCCGCTCCGGACGAGCCACCAGCGCTCCCCGACGAACCACCCGCGCCGCCCGACGAGCCGCCGCCAGAGCCAAGCGCACCGCTCCCCGAAACTCCATCGGAGCCGCCAAGTGCGCCGCTCCCGGAAACTCCGCCTGAGCCACCCAGTGCACCGCTCCCTGAAACTCCGCCGGAGCTGCCCTCGCCCGAGCTACCACCCAGTCCGCCGGTGCCGCTAGCCGCGCCAGCGTCACCGCCTTCACCCGGCAGACCCGAACTCCCTCCAGCCGACCCCGCGGCACCAGCGCCGGCGCCCCCCGAGTCCGAAAACCCAGGGTGGTACTCATCCAAGCCGATGATGCTCGAGCAGCCGGAGAGCAAGACTACCGCACCAAGAAGCCAGCCGCGCATCTGGGGTAGCCTAGACGGGGGCCAGCGAACACTCAACTCGTGTGGCCGAGAAAGCTCATTGCCAGCGGAGACCTGGAACGGAGAATGTTCTCAATGGTCCGAGTCGCGCGCCACCGAGTGACGCCTCCACCTGCGAGTGATAGGCGCTGATCTCCGTGTGAAGGAACCCCGATTATCTCCGCGGGGAATCAATCCATCAACTCGCGTCGTACTGAGCGGTGCTGGTGCCGTTGATACCAGCGTTTCCGCCGCCCACGGCGGGACCGCCTGACCCGGCTCCCCCAGGAGTAAGCGTGGTGGACGTCAAGGTTGGTGCGGTACCCGAGAACATGATCGCCGCAGAAACGCCACCTGCGCCGCCGCCGCCGGGTCCTCCGTCGCCGCCCTTCCCGCCGTTGCCGCCATCACAGCCGGGGAAACCAGACCCATTCCAGGCGCCCGCACCCTTCAGGCCGCCATCCATTCCAACTTGTCCGTTGGAACCGCTTCCGCCGTCACCCGCCTGGGCAGACACCAACTGACTCGCCATGAGAGCGACCTCGGAGTTCCACGTTACCAAAGCTACGCTCGCGCCGCCGCCGCCGCCCGCGGCTCCACCCGCCCCCCCACACCCTCCCGCGCCACCGCTGCCCCCAGCACCGTTCACCGAGTACCGCCCTCCACCTCCGCCCTGCCCCACGCCTCCTTCGGTTCCAGCGCTTCCCGTGCTCGACTCCCATCCGCTCGAACTCAACGAGCCGAGGGTAGAAGCGCCGGCCCCGGCACCTCCGGGGGGCGCATCCGCACCATCGCTTCCACCGCCTAGGCCTGGGCTACAAGACGCCTCTCCGGCAGTTCCGCCGCTGCCACCGCCCAAGAGGGGACGTCCAATCCCTCCTCCGTTCTTACCCGCGGTGCCTCCCGGGCCCCCAGTCGTGCTGCCACCCCCGGGGCACAAATCGTACTGCTTCTCCAAGCCTCCGGTTGTACCGCTCGCCGAGTTGCCTACCAAGGTGCTGGCGGAGGGAAAGCTAAAGTTGGTCGTTGTCCCGGACACGCCTTTCGCTCCATTTCCGGCTTGAAGCACCACTCGAACGAATTCCACGCCGGTCGAGTCCTTCACGAAGGCCGCCACGCTGTTGGTTCCTGCGGCGGTGGCATTTGCCGCGCGGAATTCGAGGCCGTCTAGTCTAGTGGCAACAGCAATGCCATCTATGCTTAATGCCACACCAACTGCGGCGGGCGCCACAACCGCTCTTAGGTTCGAGTCGTAGGACCAATCCGCACACTTGAACGACCCGAAGGCCTGAACCCCGGCGTGATCAGCGTTTAGCGACACCGCAGAAGTGTAGTTCCCGCCGTCCGCGCACATGTAGACCCGCTTACCCGCAGCCTTCGCAACGAGCATAGCCTTTGCGAGTGTGGCGAACGGCGCCTCGCGAGTACCGGTACCCGTGCTGTCGTTGCCACTTGGCTTGACGAACACCCCGTACTTCTCGTTTACCACGCATTCATCATCCTCGGGCAAAGCAGCTCCGTTGCACGTCGCACCCCCCGTTCCTCCACTTCCGCCGGTCGTCGAACTGCCTCCTTGACCACCCATCCCCGCGGAACCGCCCAGGCCACCGGTACCGGAAACGCCAGCGCTCGCACCCTGACCGGCGTCACCGCCGCTTGCGCCGGACGAACCCCCGTCTCCGCTCACTCCACCGAACCCGGATGCCCCAGCATCTCCCCCGGCCCCACCGGAGTCGGCGCTCCCCTCGTGGAAGTCATCGAGACCGATGATCGAAGAACAACCCGAGAGAACCAAAACGGAACCAAGCAACCAACGGCGCATCGGCGGAGCCTAGACGCAGAGTGGCTGTCGCTCAACTCGCAGTTTGCCTCCGCGCGGATCCGCGCGGCCATACAGAACACCCGCGCTCGCACTGGACTGGGCGCTGGCGTACCTAACTACAGCCGTCGGTCAGGCACCCGAACTTGCCCCGCGGAATCTTCAACCCCAGCGGATCCGACGACAGGTCGGATACTGAGGGCATGCGACAGCCTGAGACACAGTCTCGCTCCACACTTCCGCTGCAAGCGGAAGATCACGCGCAGAGCAAGCCGCTCCGGGAATATGAGCGCCAGCACCCGTCAACAATTTCCAACACTTAGAGAGCATGTGCCGAGATGTGGTTGCCTTCCCACACGAGCGCTGGCATGCCGCTCCACCACTGGCGGGAGATGGCCTCCCGCCCTTTTTATGCTCGCAGCGGAATACCCCCATTGGGCTTGGGTCACCGCGGCGAACGAGGTGAAGCAGACATGATTCGACAGATTGGCTTGGGACTGGTTGCTCTGATGTTGGCCGCAGGTTGCTCCGGCTCCGACGGTGCAAACGGCAAGAACGGTGAGAACGGCGAGAACGGCACGAACGGCACCGACGGCACCGGCTTCGACACCACCGCCAGTGTCAGCGGCGTGTTCCCCGGCTTCGCCCTGCTGGGCGCGAGCACCGAGGTGACCCTGAGCGGCTTCGCCACCAACTGGGATGACACCACTACCGTCAGCTTTGGCGACGGCGTGACGGTGAGCAGCGTGCGCGTGGCGAGCCCCACCGCGCTGATCGCAACCGTCGAGATCGCCGGCACCGCGTCGATGGGTCTGCGTGACGTGACCGTCACCACGGGTGATGAGGCCCTGACCTACGCCCAAGGCTTCAACTTAGGTTCGCCGATCGCGGTGGTGACCGAAGGTACCGTGGCTCAGGGCAGCATCGTCCTAGCCACCATCAAGAACATGGACCCCTCACGTCCGTTTGACGACACCTTCGTTCAAACCAGCCTCTTCGACGGTGAGTACACCAATCTGAGCGTAACCACTCCGACGGGTGTGATCGCGCAGGTTGGCACGGTAACTCCGACGAAGGCCGAGGTAACCCTGCTGATCGACGGCGATGCCGCAACTGGATTGACGGCCCTCGAGGTCGTCAGCGGTCCAGACGGCGGGACGCAGGACAGCTTCCCCACTCCCGAAGGAATCGACATCGCCGAGCGGGCGGCGACCCCACTGACTGGCAGCGACGACCTCACTCTGAGCGACGCGTTCGCGACCCAATACGTGAGCTTCGACGTGGCCGCCGGTCCCCAAATCATCGACATCACGTCGACGGGAGGGGGCGGCGATCCTCAGATGGCGATCCTGGAGGGCTCACAGTCGTTCCAGGACCTAGTGGCGTTCGACTCAGTGTTTTTCCAGTTGTCTGACGCCGCCGCCGCCACGACCTGGCACGCGGTGCTTTGGGACAACACCGGAGAGAGCGGCTACACGGCCAACATCAGCTCCTCTATTTTCACGCCGAACCTTGCGACCGAAGGCACCAGCAACGGTGACAAGGGCTCTGCGACCGCGCTGACGCTGCCTGCGTTGGTTCAAGGCGCGAGCCTTTCAGACGCCCTAGATGCTGATTGGTTCGCAATCACCGTGGCCGCTGGCGACGTGGGCAAGAGCATCTTCGTGGCCACGCTCGGAGGCGATCCAGACACGGACACGTACGTGACCATTTACGATCCGAGCGACGCTGTGTTCGCCGAGGGCGACGACCTAGATTACCACGAGAGGGTACTCAGCCCAGCCACGAGCACCGCCGGAACCTACTACATCGCCGTCGAGGCTTCGCCAGAGCCCTACCTCAGTCCCAACTACCAGTTGGTCGCTTACCTGAAGTAGCCTGCAAGGCGTGAAGCCTGACGAACGCTACCCTTTCATCCCCTACCGCACTGAGCCTCTGAATGAGGCGACGCTCCTCGAACGAGGAGAGTCTTTCTTCGCGGAAATGGATGGGAGGCGTAGCGTTCGGCATTTCAGCGACCGAAAGGTGCCGCGGGAGGCTATCGAGTGGGCAATTCGCGCGGCCTCCACGGCGCCTTCGGGCGCCCATCGTCAGCCCTGGCATTTCGTCGCCATCAGTGATGCAGAGACGAAGCGGCTGATCCGCGAAGCGGCGGAAAAAGAGGAGTACGAGAGCTACGAAGGTGGCCGCATGCCCGAGGCCTGGCTCGAGGCGCTGCGCCCCCTCGGCACCAACTGGGAGAAGCCGTACCTCGAGACGGTGCCGTGGATCGTCGTGCTCTTCGAAGAGCTCTACGGCCTGGAAGCGGACGGCTCCCGGCGCAAGAACTACTACACCAAAGAGAGCTGCGGCATCGCCGCCGGCCTGTTCATCGCGGCGTTACATCGCATGGGGCTCTCGACGCTGACTCACACGCCGAGCCCGATGGGTTTCTTGAGCAAGATCTTGGGGCGACCGAGCAACGAGAAGCCGTACATCTTGTTTCCCGTCGGATACCCCAGCGCCGATGCAGAGGTGCCGGATCTGCGGCGCAAGGCGTTGGATGAAGTGAGCACCTGGGACCCCTCCCCCCCAAACTCGGACGATTGAGCGGAATTTTTTCTTGGGGGGAGCGGAGCGCTGAAAAGCCGCCTAGCGGCTGAGCAGCGTACGGGCGATTTGCGAGATCTGGATCTCGTCGGTGCCGCCGTAGATTTGCAGCACCTTCGCGTCGCGGGCGAGCTGCTCCACTTGGAACTCCGCCATGTAGCCGTTGCCGCCAAAGAGCTGCACTGCCTCGAGCGCGACCTCCATCGCCGTCTGCGCGCAGTAGAGCTTGCAAGCGCTGGCTTCGGCGATATCCATCTGCTTCCCTGCGGCACCGAGCTCGATCACGCGAAACACCAGGTTCTGGATGTTCATGCGCGCGACTTCCATCTTCGCGAGCTTGAGCTGGATCAGCTGAAATTCGCCGATGGGGCGGCCAAACGCCACGCGCTCCTTGGCGTAGTTGGTGCTGAGCTTGAGGCACTGCTCCACGATACCGAGGGCCATTGCGGCGACGCCGGTGCGCTCCGCGGTGAAGGTATCCTTCGCGCTCGAGCGTGCGCCGGAGTCTTCTGTCTCGCCGAGCAGGCGGTCCCCGCCGACCTTCACATCCTCGAGGAATAGCTCGCCGGTGGGCGACGAGTGCATGCCCATCTTGCGTAAGGGCTTGCTCTGGGTGAGGCCTTCCATGCCGCGGTCGAGCACGAAGCTCACAACTTTCCGCACGGAAGGATCGTTGCCTTCGTCGAGCTTGCAGATGAAGACCATGGTGTCGGCGTAGGGCCCGTTGGTGATGAAGGTCTTCGACCCGTTCAAGACGTAGCCATCGCCGTCTCGCTTCGCTGAAGCCTTCATGCCGCCGAACGCATCGGAGCCGCTGCCCGGCTCGGTGATGGCCCAGGCGCCGACCTTATCCAGGGTCAATAAATCGAGGGCCCAGCGCTCCTTCTGCGCGATGGTCCCCTTCTTCATGATCGCGCCAGCCGTCAGGCCCACGCTGACGCCCAGCGCCGTGACCATGCCGGGGCAGTAGCGGCTGAGTTCGATGATCGGGATGAGCTGCATCGCCATGGCATCTCCGCCGCCGAAGCCACCGCCGTCGGACTCCTTCTTTGCGGAGTCACCCGCCTTGTCCTTGGCGATTTGCGCGGCGAAGCGCATCTTGCCCATCTCCTTCAAGCCGAAGGTCGCGAACAGTTTCCGCAGCACGTCGTAGGGCGGTGTGTCGCCGTGCTCGAGCGCTTCGAGGTTCGGCTTGATCTCCGCGTCGACGAAGCGGCGGACCATGTCGCGGATCTGCTGGTGCTGTTCACTCCACTCGATCATGGGGCCAAAGTTACCAGCAGCGCTCCCGGGGGGCGAAGCCTGGCTTGCGCCAGGCCGAATCGCTGCAGGAGCCGCATTCCAATGCACGGATTCATCGGAGCAGTCAGGACGCACCGCGTTGTGCGGCTTCGGTCTGGCCGAAGCTTTGTTATCTTCGCCGGATGAGTGGACACGAGGAGGGCGAGCCCAAGGAGCTCGCGGAGTTCCGCGCCGAAGTCAAAGCCTGGATCGCCGCGAACAAGCCAGCAAAGCCGGCCTTCAAGCTGCCGCTGTCGTTCCTGGAGGTCGAGTCGAAGGAGCAGTTCGACTACCTGAGAGAGTGGCAGCGCAAGGTCTACGACGCCGGCTACCTGGGCTACGACGTGCCCAAGGAGTACGGCGGCCAGGGCGTCGACCGCGCGCGTTTCCGTGTGGTAGGCCAGGAGCTCGCGCGCTCCCGCGCGCCGTTCATGGTGAACCTGATCGCTCTGCAGTGGGCCGGGCCGACCATCATGACGTACGGTACGGAGGAGCAAAAGAAGGCCTATTTGCAGGGGATCCTCAGCGCCGAGGAGATCTGGTGCCAAGGCTTCAGTGAACCCGGGAGCGGCTCGGACCTCGCGAGTCTGCAGACCCGCGCCGTGAAGGTCGACGGGGGCTACCGCGTGACCGGCCACAAGGTGTGGACCACCCTCGCCCACTTCGCGAAATACATGATCCTGATGGCGCGCACCGATCCTGCCGCCAGCAAGTACTCCGGGATCTCCTACTTTCTCTTCCCCATGGAGACGGAAGGCGTCGACATCCAGCCCCTGGTCAAGCTGAGCGGCGAAGGCGGTTTCAACCAGATCGTCTTCGACGACGCCTTCATGCCGGAGTCCGCACTGCTCGGGGAGGAAGGCCAGGGCTGGAACATCGCGATGACCACGCTGATGTTCGAGCGCGGCGCGAACGAAGGCGTCGGGCGCGAGCGAGCGGCCGGGTTCGTCGAGCGCATCAACACCCTGACCGAGGTGGCCAAGCGCCAAAAGCGCGGTGGCAAGCCAGTGTCAGAGGATCCGGTGTTCCGAGACCGCATCGTGCGCGCTTGGATCGAAGCCCAGGCCATGGCCTTGGCCGCGGCGCGCTCCGAAGCCCCTCAGCTGAACGCCGATCGCCCGCTGGCGTTGCCCCTGATGAACAAGCTCGTGATGAGCGAGTGGGCGCAACACGTGGCGGAGCTCGGCTGCGAGATGCTGGGGCCAGAGGGCGCGCTGTGGGTCGGCGACGATCATGCGCCGGACGGCGGCGATTGGCCGCGCGCTTTCATGAACAGCTTTGGTATGACCATCGGCGGCGGGACCAGCGAAATCCTGCGCAACATCATCGGCGAGCGCGTGCTCGGCCTACCGAAGAGCAAGTAAGGCCCACGTCAGTTCCCCACGGATTTATCATGACCGACGTCACTCAGATCATCCCCCAGGCGCCCTACGCCTTCGGCTTCACAGAAGACCACGAGCTCGCCCGCAAGGAGGCGCGCCGCTACCTCAATGAGCACGTGACCCGAGAGCACGTGCGCGCCCAGTACGAGGACCCGCGAGGCTTCGACAAGGAACTCTACAGGCAGACCCTCGAGCTTGGCTGGCTTGGGCTCAGCGTGCCGGAGCAGTACGGCGGCGCCGGGCTCGACGCGCTGCATCTGCTGTTGCTCTGGGAGGAGCTCGGGCGGGCCCTGTATCCGTCCCCGCTCTTCGCATCAGCGCTAGCGGTGGAGGCCCTCCTGCGCGGCCGACACGAGGCGCAACGCGGCCAGTATTTGCCGGAGATCTTGAGCGGCAACGTCATCGCGACCTTCGCCTACGCGGAGCCCGGCGGAGCCTGGGGCTCAGATCAAGTTTCCTGCCGCGCGGAACCCAAAGAGGGTAGCTGGGTGCTCAGCGGCACCAAGGTAAACGTACCGTTCGCTGCCAGCGCGGGCTTGCTCATCGCTCCGGCGATCGACCACAAGGGCGAGCTTGGCCTGTTCCTCCTCGAGCTCCCCGCAGCCGGCATCGAACTCACCCCGGAGGTCTCCGTCGACCCCACTCGGCGCAGCGCCCGCGTCGAGCTGGACCGCGTCAAGGTACCCCATGGCGCGCGCATCCAGGGCGACGGCAGGGCCATCTTCCAGCGCGTGTGCAGCCTGGGTTACGCGCTGCTCGCCGCCGAGATGGTCGGCGCCGCTGAGGCGACGATGCTCATGACCCGCGACTATGCCAACGACCGCCAGCAGTTCGGCCGCGCCATCGGCTCCTTCCAGGCGGTGAAGCACCCCATCGTGAACGCGATGGTGCAGATCGAGCTCGCGCGCAGCCTGGTGCTGGGCGCTGCGTCAGCCATGAGCAGCACGGAGGCGATTGATCGCCCAGAGATCGCTGAGCACGCCACGCGCATGGCGAAAGCCTTCGCTGAAGAGGCGCTGTCCTTCACGGTGCAGCGTGGTGTCCAGCTCCACGGCGGCTTCGGCTTCACCTGGGACTGCGATGTGCAGCTCTACTTCAAGCGCATGCTGTGGACCCGCGCGACCCTCGGTGACTCCACCGAGCACCGCCAAGCGCTCGCCAAAGTGCTGTTCGGCTAACGGTGTTCAAGAAGGGGAACCGCCAAGGACGCCAAGGACGCCAAGATTTTTTGGGTTCGAGTTGTGCCAGGCTTTTGGGACGCCGTCTTGAACGCGCGAGAGACTGCTCAATCCCGAGCGTGCGGTCCGAAACCGAGACGCGACGCCCCGCGGGCCAAGCAGGCCGAAACCTTGATCCTTGGCGTCCTTGGCGGTCAAATTCCCGAACGGATTACGCCGGCCACGGGCGGGTCTGGGAGGAAGCTAGCCCTTTAGCAAAGGCTTCAAGAACTGCCCGGTGTGGGAAGCCTTGATGCGGGTGAGCGCTTCGGGAGTTCCTTCCGCGAGGATCTGCCCGCCGCCGGGTCCGCCTTCGGGACCGAGATCGATGATCCAGTCGGCGGTCTTGATCACGTCGAGGTTGTGCTCGATCACGACGACGCTGTTGCCAGCGTCCACCAGGCGCTGGAGCACGCCCAGGAGCTTGCGCACGTCTTCGAAGTGCAGGCCAGTCGTCGGTTCATCCAAGATGTAGAGCGTGCGCCCGGTGGCGCGCTTGCTGAGCTCCCGCGCGAGCTTGATGCGCTGGGCTTCACCGCCGCTCAGCGTTGGGGACGGCTGCCCGAGGTGCAGGTAGTCGACACCCACCTCCGCGAGCAACGACAGCGGCTCCTTCACCTTGGGGTGCGCCTTGAAGATCTCCAAGGCCTCAGCCACCGTCAGCTCCAGCACGTCGGCGATGGATAGCCCCTTGTAGCGCACCGCGAGGGTCGCGTGGTTGAAGCGCTTGCCCTGGCACTCGTCGCAGCGCACGTATACATCCGCAAGGAAATGCATCTCCACCTTGCGCACGCCGTCGCCCTCACAGCTCTCGCAGCGCCCACCCTTCACGTTGAAGGAGAAACGCCCCGGCTTGTAGCCGTGGACCTTGGCGTCGGGCAGCTCCGCAAAGAAGCTGCGGATTTCGTCGAACACCTTGATGTAGGTCGCCGGGTTCGAGCGTGGGGTGCGGCCGATCGGGCGCTGATCGATGTCGATCACCTTGTCTAGTTGCTCAAGGCCCAGGATCTTCGAGTGCTTGCCCACGCGGGCGGAGGCGTTGTTCAGCTCGCGCGCCGCGGCTGGATACAGGATGTCGTTGACCAGCGTGCTCTTGCCGGCGCCAGAGACGCCAGTCACCGCCGTGAGCACACCCAGTGGGAACTTCACGGAGACGTCGCGCAGGTTGTTCTCCCGCGCGCCGCGCACCTCCAGGAAGCCCGTGGGCTCCCGGCGCGCCTCAGGCAGGCTCACCTCGCGGGCGCCGCTCAGGTAAGCGCCGGTCAGCGAGTCCTTGCAGCGCAGTAGCCCCGACAGCTCCCCGGCGTACACCACCTTGCCGCCTTGCACGCCGGCGCCGGGCCCAAAGTCGATCACGTGGTCTGCTGCGCGGATCGTATCCTCATCGTGCTCGACAACGACGACGGTGTTGCCGATGTCCCGCATGCGGATCAGCGTCGCCAAGAGGCGCTGGTTGTCCCGCTGGTGCAGACCAATCGACGGCTCATCCAGGATGTAGATCACACCCGTCAGCTCCGAGCCGACTTGGCTCGCCAAGCGGATGCGCTGAGACTCACCACCGCTCAGCGTCGGCCCGGCCCGATCGAGGGACAGGTAGCCAAGGCCCACGGCGCGTAGGAACTCGAGGCGACTCCTGATCTCCTTGAGCACCTCGGCGGCGATCTCCTTGTCGGCGCCCTTCAGGTTCAGCTGCTCGAAGAACTCGCAAGCGGAGTCGACCGTCAGCTTCGAGACCTCCACCAAACCGTGGCTACCCAGCTTCACGGCGGCGCTCTCGGCGCGCATGCGCCCGCCGTTACACGTGGTGCAGTCCGCGTCGCCCACGAAGCGCGCGTACCACTGCTTCGCGCGCTCGCTCTTGGTCTGAGAGAAGCGGCGCATCAGCCGCGGAATCAAGCCTTCCCACTCGACCTCGAAGCTGCCTTGGCCGGTTTTCCCGCTCCACTTGACCTTGTAGGTCTTTTCCCCGGTGCCCCAGAGCAGCTCGTTGTGTTGCTTCTTCGAGAGCTGCTTGATTGGCTTCTTCGGGTTGATGCCCAGGTACTTGATGATCTGGCCGCGAAAGCCGTGGGCCCAGTTCGTCTTGCTGGAGACGTCTTCTCCCCACGGAATCACTGCACCGTCATCCAGGCTGAGGCTTGGGTCAGGGATCACGAGCGCGGGGTCAATCGCCACTCGCGTGCCGAGGCCGTTGCAGTCCGGGCACATGCCTTGAGGGCTGTTGAAGCTGAAGCTCTGGGGCGTCAGCTCTGGGAAGCTGATGCCACATTTCGTGCACGCCAGGTGCTCCGAGAAGACGCGGTCCTTCCCATCGTAGTTGGCGATCAGCTGGCCCTCACCAGCGCCGAGGGCCTGCTCCACCGAGTCGTAGAGCCGCGCCAGATCGCCTTCGCGGATCACGACGCGGTCGATCACCGCCTCGACGAAGTGCTTCTTCCGCTTGTCGAGCGCCTCGAGACCTTCCGTCTCGACGATCTCCCCGTCGACGCGCAGGCGCACGTAGCCTGAAGCGCGCGCGCGATCGAGCAAGTCGCGGTGTTCGCCTTTGCGATTCACCAGCAGTGGCGCGAGCAGAATGAGCTTGGTTCCGCTCGGCAACGCCGCGAGTTCGTGGGCGATCTGCTGTGCGCTCTGTCCGGACACCGGCTGACCACACTGGTGGCAGTGTTGGCGCCCCACGCGCGCGTACAAGACACGCAAATAGTCGGCGATTTCGGTGATCGTACCGACGGTGGAGCGCGGGTTATTGCCCGTCGTCTTTTGCTCGATGCTGATCGTCGGCGAGAGCCCGCGAATGGCGTCGAACTTCGGCTTGTCGAGGCGGCCCAAGAACTGCCGCGCGTAGGCGGACAGGCTCTCCACGTAGCGGCGCTGACCTTCAGCGTACAAGGTATCGAACGCGAGGGACGACTTGCCCGACCCGGAGACGCCGCTCAGCACCACCAAGCTCCGCTTGGGGATGCGCACGTCGACTGACTTCAGGTTGTGCTCGCTGGCGCCCTGAATGTAGACGTGATCAAGTTCGAGGCCGGCCAGCTGGGGGGCACTGCCGTTGGACTGCTTCGCTCGCTTGCCGGTCGACTGCTTGCTCTGCCGCTTGCCGTTGGTCGTCGTCGTGCTCACTCGTGTGCTGCTTTCTTCGCTTCGGGCTCGCTGAGGCGACGGATGCGCGCCGCCAGCTCCTGAACGTGCTCGTCTGCGGCGCCGAGCTCGCCGAGAGCGCGCTCCAGCTCCAAGACGTAGTCGATGTTCGCGCCGCTCGGCCCGTGGCTCTTGATGATCTGTGCGGCGATTTGTTCGAGGGGCGCGGGACCGAGGTAGTTCGCGTTCGCGGGGGTCGCGATGTAGGTGAGCGCGCGCACGGAGCCGCGAGCGTCCCCCGGGACCTCAACGTCGAGCTCGAGCCGCTCATAGCCGCCTTGTTCCCGCACATCCAAGGCGTCCAAGATCGCCTGCGTGCTTTCCGCATGGAGACGGTAGGTCATGCCCCATACGGCGTCTTCCGCCGCGCCTGGCAACAACGTCACCACGCGGCCGGGCGCTCCAGGTACGCCGCGATGGTCCGTGGAGCCCTGCCAGAAGCGGCGGTTGTAACCGCGCACGTAGCCCGGCGTACGCTCGATGTGCTCGAACGCGGGCCGCCAGACCAGCGATCCATAGCCAAAGACCCACACGTCACTCATGCAGAACCGGGTCGCCAGGATACGCAGTAGGGCGTTGAACGCCACACCAAATAGCTGAACACTTGCCTAGTTCCTGCCACTCCGTTGTCAGTAGCCCCGGCTGTCCTCTCCCCCCCAAAATCCTCATGTGGCGCGCGTCCCAGCATCAGCTCTCCCATCGGGCTGCAGCTCGCAAACCGCCACCGCTGACCCAACAATCGCGTGACGCCACTGGCGCTCGCCCCTCGAGCGCCTTAAGTCGCGTGGCTGAATCACTGCAGCGTCGAGCGACAGCTCGCGCGCACGGACGACGAAAGTGTTAGACACCATCGAGGAAGAGGCTCCACGCCGGGGCCCGGGCTTTCGGCCCTTGAAGGACTCGTCGCCGCCAGTCATGTCCCGCCCCACGCGCACCGCTGAGCTCGAGCTAGCCATCGACGATGTGGTGGCGAGCTACGACGGTTCCGCGGAGATCAACAACCTCGAGAGTGCCCTGCTACCCAACCGGCGCGCCGTGATCGAAGCGTTTCGGCATCTGGTGCCGGCGATCTACATGGGTTTCTACAGCACGCGTTCGCTGAACCGCGACAACCTGCGGCACTCAGTCAGCGAATGCCTGTACCCCGCCTACGAGATCCTCGTCGAGCAGATCAACCGCGCGATCACCTACGAAGATCGCGTGGGCCGCCTGGAAGAGCCACGTGATGCGGGGTGGTCCGAGAACGTGGTGATCCGCCTGTTCAAGGAGCTACCGCGCCTGAGAAAGGTGCTGAACTCGGACATCCTGGCCGCGTATGACGGGGACCCAGCCGCGAAGAGCATCGAAGAGATCGTCTTCAGTTACCCCGCGGTAAGGGCCATCACGGCGCACCGCATCGCCCATGAGCTGTTCCTGGCGGGTGTGCCCATGCTGCCTCGTATCATCTGCGAGCATGCCCACGGGGAAACCGGCATCGACATCCACGCCGGTGCGCGCATCGGCGAGCGCTTCTTCATCGACCACGGCACGGGCGTCGTGATCGGCGAGACCAGCGATATCGGCAACAACGTCAAGATCTACCAGGGCGTGACCCTGGGCGCGCTCTCCACGCGTCGCAGCAAGCGGGGCAATGCGCCGCTCGCTCCCAAGCGCCACCCGACCATCGAAGACAACGTCACCATCTACTCCGGCGCGACCATCCTCGGCGGAGAAACGGTGATTGGTGAAGGCTCGGTGATCGGCGGCAATATGTGGATCACCCGCTCGGTCGAACCCAACACGCGCCTCTTCGGCCGCCCCCGCGAGGGCGCAGACTCCGACGAGCGCGACGGCTGATCGCTGGCCACTTTGCTACGCTGCAGGCTCCGATGCCTCGCGCCTGCTTGCTCGCCCTGTTCGTCACCCTGCTCGGCTGCGCCCTGACCGCGCCGAGGGACATCAAGGCCCATCGAAGGTGCTCGAGCGACCTGAAGCTGCCAGATGAACTCTGCAGGCGCACGACCGACAAGACGGATCCTGGGCAGCTTTGCGTCGTGGACTGCGTAGAGCAAAACCGCACAGTGGCGCCCGCCCGAGCGTGTATCGCGAGCTGCCCAGCGTTCGCTGCGCCATAGGCCAAAGCCAGCCCCTGAGTGTTTCCACGCCGGTTTGGGACCGAACCCGCACGCTACCGCACTCAGGAAACGCGGAACCGCAGGGAAACATATTTATTTTCCTCATGGGATTGATTGGCAAAGACAAGGATTGATAGCCTCCTTTCGATGAAACGCGCACTTCTCCTTGGCCTCTTGTTTCCACTCCTCGCCTGCAAACTCCTGAAACCTTCGCCAGAGAAGGTCTGCGCCAAGGCGGAGAAGGTCGGGGTGAAGGACACGGAGTGCGTCACCAAGCTCACGCAGCTAAAGACGGACAACCCGACAGCCTTTGAATGCTCGGCGAAATGCGTGAGCTCCGAGAAAGAAAAAGCTGCGCTGGAGGCTTGCATGACCGCCTGCGCTCCCGGCGAGACCGAGACCCCGTCCTCTGAAAAGGCGAAATCGGTTTTGCCAAGCGTGTGGCACGACACCAATGTCGACTCGCTCAGCTCAGCGACGCTCAAGTCGCGGCTCAAAGCCAAGTACAAGAAGGCGAAGTTCTCCGGCGAGACGACCAATCAAGCAGGCTGGACTATCAGCGTGCTGAACAAGGAGGGCGCACTCGTCGCAATCTACAAGGTGGTGCTCGCCGATATCAAGTCTCCGGAGGACGCGAGCCGTTGGCTCTCGGTTCTACGAAAGGAGAACTCCAACTCACTTCACGAGTATCGGTACGGCGACTCGAAGCTGCTCTACTGGGGCTGCTCGCAGATCGACAAGCGCAAGCGCACCACTCCATGCAATTCAGCACAAACCCTGGTGATGCAGTGGGCGCTGTTGCCTTGAATTCAACCGGGGAGCCGACCCCGCTTTGGCTACTTTTGCGACGCTTCAAGCGCCAACGTCGCGAGATGCGGCATCACCGCGCGGCCAAAGTCGATCTCTGGACGGTAGTGCAAGAAGAGCCCGCCTAGGGACGCGAACACGCGCCCAATCATCACGAACTCCGCTGGCATCGCGACCACCGGGTCATCACTCGCCGCGCTGAGCAACGCACGGCCCCGTGCTTGCAGCTCGGTCAAGTCAGGCCAATTCCCCCCGGAAAGTGCCTGACGCAGGTCGCCAAGCATGATGTCTGCGAACGCCAGCAAGGTGTCCGGTTTGCCGCTCTGGGTGCGGAAGCCGAGCTCTGCGAGCTGCTCTGCAACCTGACTCGAGTCGCCTTGCAGGGCAGCTCCGAAGATCTGGCCAAAACCGAGGCGCATCTTGCGTGTGAGCTGCCGCATACAACCAAAGTCGATGAGCACCAGTGTTCCGTCCTGTTGCACCAAGAAGTTCCCCGGGTGCGCGTCGGCTTGGAACTCCCCATGCACCAAGATCTGCTCGACATAGGTCGAGAGCAGGCGCTCTAGCACGCTCGACACGCGATCCTGGTCGCCGGCGTCGCGCGCTCTGTCGAGTGCTGCCAGGAGCGGCAGACCGTCCACCCATTCGCTCACCAGAACCTGCTCTGAGCAGAAGTCCGTGAAAACTTGGGGCACGCGTACTCCGCTCCGTCCGGAGAAGCGCTGCTCGCTGCGTTGCATCGCCGCCGCTTCCTCGCGGTAATCCAGCTCGGAGAGCACGGTGGCCTTGATCTCGGCCACGATGGTCTCGTGATCCATCGGAGGCAAGCTCGACGCCAGAGCCTCGGCAACCAGCTCGAGGAGCTCGAGGTCGAAACTCACACGCTCGGCGATGCCCGGACGCTGGAGCTTCAAGGCGACCGGGAGCTCGACGCCATCGCTCGAGATGCTTGCCCGGTGCACCTGGCCGATGCTCGCCGCGGCGACCGGCGGCCAGACGATGTCCTGGATCCGCGCGGATTGTTCCTCGGAGAGCGCCTGCGCGAGGAGCTCCCGCGCGGCGTCTTCGGGTGCGGGCGGCACTTGATCGCAAAGGGTTTCGAGTTCCTCGGTCCACACACGCGGCAATAGATCGCGGCGTGCGGCCAAAAGCTGCCCCACCTTGAGCAGCGCCCCGCCGTGCTCCAGGGAGGTGGCGACGAAGGCCTCTGCATGCTTCTGGTGCAGCTCCTCGAGCGACTGCTCGGCTCGCAGCTTGGACTGCCAAGCGGAGCGGATCCCATGCCAGCGATAGCCCGCCACGAGCGCCGCCAGGGTGCGACCCGTCTTCAGCGCGCGCTCTGACTCGGCGCTGATGCGTTGCTTCTCGTGGCGTGCCCTCTGCTTCGCGTCGCGGAAGCCCTGCTTGAGCGCCGTGCGGCGGCTCTCGGCGACTTCGACGGCTTCCCTCACCCCCCAAGCCAGCCGCTCGATGCCTCTGAGCCAACCGTCCACCGCCTTCACGGACCCCTTCAGCGAAACCCCATCCAGTGCCTCTGCGACGCGTGTCATGTCTCCTCCAACTCGGTGTATGCAACACGGCTAACGAGCCAACCTCAACTGCGTCAGTATTAATGTAACAGTCTACACTGTCAAGATACATCCTCCGGGTGCGGCAACCGAGCGATCTGATTGAGGAAAGGGCAACTTGGACCGTCGGAGTAGCCAAAGCGAACCGCCGGGGGCTCCTGGTGCTGGGAGGTCACCCGTAAGTTTCCGCGCGGTATCGCACTGCTACTCTCGTCGAGGACTCAGGGTGGCAGCGCCTAGTGGCCAATGGTTCCAGGCGTGAGGAGGCGGCGACGGGTCCTGCAGTGCCTCGAACCGACTCGCATGGGTTGAGCAGCTACTGCGTATGCACTAGGTTCCCGCGATGCGGCGCGCGATTGCCCTGGCTGTGTTTGGTCTATGTGGATGCTCACGCTTGATCGGGCTGGATGACTTCCACTACCTCGGGGATCCGGGAGCAGCCGGGGCGAGCGGGACAGCGGGAGACAGCGCCGGCGGTAGCGCAGGCAGCTTCGGCATGGGGGGTAGTTCCGGCATGGGGGGTAGTTCCGGCATGGGCGGCAGCTCGGGCACTGGCGGCAGCTCGGGCACTGGCGGCAGCTCGGGCCTGGCGGCAGCTCGGGCACTGGCGGCAGTTCCGGCACTGGCGGCAGTTCTGGAGCTTTCACTGGCGGAACCAGTGGCGGGGCGACTGGTGGCAGCGGCGGAAGCGGAGGCACGACGAACGTCGAGTGCGATACCACGGCTCATCCGGGGACTGAGACCTGCCTGGTCAACGAGGCCTACGGCGTGTTCGTCGCACCCACCGGTGACGACACCAGCGGTACTGGCTCTCGCGCGGCACCCTTCGCTACCCTCGCCAAGGCAGTCGACGTCGCAGCCGCCGCGGGGAAGCGGGTCTTCGCGTGTGCCGACGCGGGCACCTTCACCGAGTCGCTCGCGTTGACCGCGGAGCACGCGGGCGTGGACATGTATGGCGACTTCAAGTGCCAAACATGGACCCACGACCCGAACCTCCGCGCCGTCGTGGCCCCGGAGTCTCCCGGGTTTGCTCTGTGGATCGACCGGCTCCCCTCCCCGATGCGACTGGAGGGCTTTAGGTTCGAGGCGCAGGACGCCGTGGCGCCCGGTGAGAGCAGCATCGCTGGCTTCATCCTCTCAAGCGCGGACATCACCATTCACAACGTCCGCTTCGACGCCGGCGCGGGGGCAGACGGTGCGCCCGGCGACAATAGCGGTGATTTCAGCTTCCCGAGTCCCTCTGCGCTTGTTGGCAACGCCGGTTCCGCATCGGGTCCAGGCGCTCAAAAGGCCTATGCGCTCTGTCCGGGCGGGGGAACCACCGTCGGGGGACGTGGTGGGGATATCACGAGCGAGCTGAGTGGTGCGTCTGGCTCGCCCGCGCTCGGCGCAGGCGCCGGTGGTGACGCCAGTGATGGCAGCTGCTCCCCTGGCCTTGGTGGCGGCGAGACGGGTGCTTCGGGGGCAACAGGCGGCGCTGGCGCAGCGCCCAGCGACCCAACTCTCGTAGGTTATCTCAGCTCGACTGGCTGGACCGGGAAGCCAGGTTCACAGGGAGATCCGGGAGGAATCGGTCAGGGCGGCGGCGGCGGGCGAGGGTCGGCCACTGGAGGTGGCGGAAGCGGAGGCGCGGGAGGCTGCGGTGGCGCCGGCGGGGGTGGAGGACAAGCAGGCGGTGGCAGCATTGGACTGGTGGTGATCTTCACCCAGCTCCATGCATCGGGGGGCTACTACATCCACTCAACGAAGCCCGGTAATGGAGGCTCCGGCGCGCTGGGACAGCTGGGGATGGACGGCGGCGATGGGGGCCCCGGATATCAGACCGCTGGCTGCGGCGGTGGTCGCGGCGGCAAGGGCGGACGTGGTGGCCCTGGCGGCGGCGGCGCCGGCGGGGTGTCAGTCGCCCTGATGTATCACGGCCCGGCGCCTGAGCTCGGCGCCGGTGGTCTCGCACCGAGTCCCGGAGGCACCGGCGGCGCGGCAGTTGGTGGCGGGAACAAGGGAGTCAACGGCTTCGGACAAGCCCTCCATGAGATCCCGTAGGTTATTCTTCCCGGCGCTCGATCCCACCCTGCTCGCGACCGGGCGGTCTGCTTGAGGGGACCTACGTCATCCACTAGAGTCCGCCAGTGCGTCGACTCATCCCTCTCGCCCTGCTCGCGCTGTGCGGCTGCTCGAAGCTGATTGGCCTTGATGATTTCGAGTACGGCCCCCATGCCGTTGGCGGCAGCGCGGGCGGCGGCGGCAGTTCTGGTAGTGGCGGCAGTGCCGGCGACGGCGGGAGTGCTGCGAGCGCTGGGACTGGCGTTGGAGCAAACGGCGGTTCCCAGAACGGCGCCGCTGGTGGCGAATCAGGCAACGGCGGAATGCCAGGCATGGGCGGCACTCCGGGTACGGGCGGCACCGCCGGAATGGGAGGCGCAGGCGCGAGCGGTGGCCTCGGGGGAGGCGGCATTTCCGGCTCTGCGGGGGCCACGGTGGGAGGCGCCGCGGGGGCCACAGCGGGGACCGGCGGGACTGGTGCGACCGGCGGTGTCAGCGGGTCAAGCGGAACAACCGGCGCCGGCGGCGTCGCTGGCACGGGCGGTACGGGGTCAACCTGTGACACCACGAAAGACCCGCAGGACGAGCCGTGCTTGGTGGATGAGGCCTACGGGGTCTTCGTCAGTGGCGATGGCAACGACACCACCGGCGATGGCACTCGCGTAGCTCCGTACGGAACCATCAACAAGGCGCTGGACGAGGCCGCTGCCGCAGGAAAGCGCGTCTACGCTTGCAAGGACCACGGGAACTACACCACGCCGGTCCATTACCGAGCGGAGCACTCGGGCGTCAACGCGTATGGGTTGTTTCAGTGTGATACCTGGACGATCTCCGACGTCCAGCTGAAGTCGAATGTGACTCCCGCGGGGGTCGAGCCCGCGCTGACGATGCAAGGCCTCACGGGCACTACGCGCTTGAAAGGGTTCCGCTTCGTCACGCCGGACGCCACGCTCCCGGGGCAGAACAGCATTGCCGCAATCGTCGAAAGCTCCGATGGCATCGACATGGAGCATGTCTTCTTCGATTCCGGAAAAGGCGGAGCGGGTGGGAACGCGACGCTGACTCCGTTTATTTTTCCAGACGGCAATTCACTCAGAGGCAACGACGCGGACTCCAGCAGCCCTGGCACCTCCGCCACCTTCACGGGATGCCCTGGGGGCGGCACGACCGTCGGTGGTGGCGGAGGCGATATGAGCCCCAGTAGCGGAGACAGCGGGAGTCCGCTGCTCGGCGCTGGCGAGGGCGGCGACGTCGCCGAAGCCACGTGCAGCGCGGGCCTTGGCAGCGGTGCGCAGGGAGCGAACGGCGCTGACGGAGCCGCGGGTCCGGGAGCCGCGACGGTGGGTCGCCTCATAGGAAACCAGTGGGTGCCCGAGCCGGGCGGCGCGGGGGATCCCGGCGGAATCGCTCAAGGCGGCGGAGGCGGCCGCGGATCGGCAACCGGCGCTGGGGGAGGAGGCGCGGCCGGCGGCTGCGGTGGCGCTGGAGGTCGCGGTGGTCTAGGAGGCGGCGCGAGCATCGCGCTGCTCGCTCTGAACAGCACGATTCAGCTCAAGCACTACACCCTACAGGGACATGGCGGCGGCGATGGCGGCTCGGGCTCTCTGGGGCAAGCCGGGATGTTGGGCGGCATCGCCGGCGCGGGCTGGTTGGCTCCTGCAGGCTGCCCTGGCGGTGACGGCGGCAAGGGAGGCGGGGGCGGCCCTGGAGGCGGAGGTGCTGGAGGGGTCGCCATCGGCGTTGCCTGGCGCGGCAGCGAACCCGTCCGCAACCTCGGTTCCACTAGCCCGGGTTCCTCAGGCAAGGGAGGGGCCGCGGTTGGCAATGGCAACCCGGGCGTGCAGGGCTATGGCGCGATTTCGAAGGAGCTCCCCTCCGACTAGCCACGCCGCGCGTCGCCTACTTCTTACCCTCGGCCAGCATCGCGATCGCCTTCTCGATCCTTCGCTCGCGGGTCTCTGCTTGCTTCGCCCCTTCGATCGCCTCGACGTGGCGGCGCTGGTGACTGTAGGCCAACGTTTCAAAGCAACGCTTCGCGGCGGGAGCGGCCTTGAGTGCCTTGGCGAAGTCGGGCGGTACGCTGACTTCCCGAGGCGCTTCGTCGAGCTCTAGCTCGACCTTGATGCTGTCTCCGGCAGCGACGCCAGCCGCCTCTCGCACAGCCGCGCTTACAGGGATCAGACTCTTGCCGCCCATCGACCCGATCGAAGTGCGGTAGGTGTATCCGTTCAAGGTCACGCTGACTTTGGGTCGTTTCCCCGCGGCTAAAGCTGCAAGCACCTTCTCAGGCACCTCGATACCAGTCGTGTTCTTGCCTGTCGCGAGCAGCTTCGAGCTGAACTTAGCCATGCGCTCCTCCCAAAAATTCGTCACAGAGTACTGGGGCCAGCGCCTTCGCTGAGATGGTGTGAGTTTGCCCGGGTATCACCCCGAGGCTAGCCCCGCTCACCTTCGCGGCGACCGTCTCGCACGTGTGGCGCATCCAGTCTGGGCTCTTCCCGCCCACCAATACCTTTGAGCGCCCGGAGATTCTTGCGAGTAGCGCGAGCCACTCTTCGGGCAGAGCCTCGCCACGCTGCGTATCCCCCATCACACCGAAGTCGTAAGGCAACGTATGAGCGGCGGCGCGAAGCTTTGGCCAGATATTGGGGAACAGGCGCATCATGAAAACGCCGAAACCAGGAACGCCAACCACTCGAAGAAAGAGCTTCACCGCAGCGTCGCGGCGCCCAGCCTCCAAGTGCGCCGCGATCCGCTCACGAAAGTCCGCCGGTGTCGGCTGGTGCGTGCCGTCGAGGTAGAACGGCGGCTCGAAGACCACGACTTCGCTCTCGCACACGCCGGCCGCGGCGGCGCGGAGCACGAGGGCAGCGCCCGAAGAGGTGCCGAAGACTTTCGGCTGCCCACCAACAGCCCTGCAGATCGCCTTTAGATCTTCTACCTCCCGCTCGGGCGTATACGACTGGGTGTCCTCGCTCCCACCGCGACCGCGCCGGTCGTAGAACGTGACACGCATCCGCGGGGCAAGTCGCTCAGCGAGCTCGCGCGCAGGACCAAAGGTGCGACCGCAGAATGCACCATCCACCAGTACCAGTGCTGGGCCTTCGCCAACGGTTTCATATGCGAGGGACGTACCGTCGGCGGAGCGTGCTTGCTTCATGAATTCAGCTCCGTCGCCAAGCGTCCCAGCTGGTCTAGGCCGGACTCTACACCCGGGCGATACCCCATACCCGTGTGCTGTTTCATCATGGCAATTGAAGCGAACAAGGTGTGATGGGTGAGCGTGGTCGTGCCACCCACTTCATCGAAGCTGAGGGTCACAATCATCGTCTCCGCGCCTGGCAGCTCAAGACAGCTGGTGTAGGAAATCCTGCGATTTGGCTCGATCTGCAGGTACTCCCCTCCAAAGAACGGGGTCTTCGCTCCATCGGGACCGGTCATCGCGAAGCGAAAGCGCCCCCCTACACGGAAGTCCATTTCACACGTCGTCAGGGGGAACCCAGTCGGCCCGAACCACTCACGCATGTGCTCCGGTTTGGAGCAGGCCAAAAAAAGTATCCGCGCGGGAACGTCGAACACCCGGATGATCGTCAACTCCCGTGCGCTCTCGTCCTCAACATCACTCTCCACGATCCAGCTCCTCGCGCTGCAAGCGCTTTGCATAGGCATCTAGGCGATCGAACGATTGCTCCCAGAACGCCCGGTAGTCGCCAAGCCACGCCCACGCCTGCTCGAGGTGCGCCCCGCTGATCCGACAACGCCGGAACTGTGCGTCCCGCCGCCGCTCGACCAGACCCGCTTCGACCAGAACCTTGAGGTGCTTCGAGATGGTGGGCTGCGCGAGGTTAAATGGCGCCCCAAGCTCACTCACGGTCGCTTCACCCACCGTCAATCTCGCCAAAATCGCCCGGCGCGTGGGGTCAGCCAACGCCGCAAACGTGCGATTCAACGCCTGCTCATGCCCAAACATTGCCCCCTAGCTATATTGCCTATCAGCAATATACACAAGCCCCAACAGCACGCGAATCCCCTCAAGAAAAAGGCGACCCGAACAAACGCGAAAAGGGCGAGACGCGCCGAACCCGCAGTCCCGAAGGCCAAAACCCAACAGCCAAACGCGACGCGAAGCCGAAGGCGAGCCAAAGCCCGAGCGGGCCTGCGGGGGCCCGCTCGAGAGAAAATGCGACCCGAACAAACGCGAAAAGGGCGAGACGCGCTTAAGCACACCTCGCCCACAGTCCCCGAAGGCACAACCCAACAGCCAAACGCGACGCGAGCCGGCGGAGCCCGGCGAAGCCAAAGCCCGAGCGGGCCTGCGGGGGCCCGCTCGAGAAAAGGCGACCCGAACAAACGCGAAAAGGGCGAGACGCGCTTAAGCACACCTCGCCCATTCGGGGAGCGGGAAATGGGGCTCGAACCCACGACCCCGAGCTTGGGAAGCTCGTGCTCTACCAACTGAGCTATTCCCGCCTGTGAGAGGCGTTATAGCCGAGATTGGTGCAGTGGAAAGCGAATTCGCGCACGAGCGCTTCTTGCTTCAGCCCCAGCTGATATGGTCGCCCGACCGGCGGAAGATGAGGCGCGTCGCCGCGTATGAGGGAGTCGAGATGAAGAGCGGGATGGCGATCGGGGCGGTGTTGGTGTTGGCGTTGCTGGCGTGCAAGCAAGCTCCTCCTGCGAAGAAGGCGCCCGAGCTGAAGGTCAGCGCGCAAGACCTCCGGTCAGCGTACGAGGCCAACGAGGCGGCAGCGGATCAGAAGTACAAAGGCAAGGTCCTCGAGGTGTCCGGCGCCATCACCGCCATCGAGTCCGACTTCAGCGACGAACCAGTGATCCGGCTGTACACCGGCGACCTCATGGGGGCTTCGGCTCGGGGTCTGTCCAAAGCGGAAGCCGCGAAGCTCGCGAAGGACCAGCGGATCATCATCATCTGCACCGGCAACGGTGAGCTGGTTGGGGCACCTCAGCTGAAGGACTGCCGCCTTCCCTGAGCCCAACGCTTGACCTCGCGACGCAGACCGCCCTATGTGCGAGGGCTACGGCGTGACGCGCCGGTCGATACCCATGAAATACGCGCAAATTTCCTCGGCCTGTGAGTGCCAGGCCAAACTCTTCGCTGACCTCGACGAGAAGCGCTTCGTGCTGCGTGGCTGGGCAAAGGACATGCGGCGCAAGCAGGAGCAAAACGCTCCCGCGCACTCAATCCACGCGGATTCGCAGCAGTTCCAGGTCGCGTGGCTGTGCCCCTTCTGCAACCGCAACACGCTGCGTTCCTTCGACGCGACGGGGCTCGCTTGGCGTGAGGCTCCGGCTGCGGCGGCCGAAGCACAGACTGACTGATCAGTCCTCAGGCGGCCTGACGTAGGCCGTCTAGTAAGCGGCGAGTGACTGCCGCGCGGGGGTAGTCGTGGCTCCGCTCGCGAAGCCAGAGCGCTTGCGTGAAGGCGTGCTCGGCGCGATCGGCCTTTCCCGCACGGATACATTCGTGGGCGTACAGGGTCCACAGCGAGGCGTCGTCGCCCGCATCGAAGGCTGCGTCGCGGAGCGCGAGCATTGCCTTGCGTTGATCCCCGCGGCGACGCAAGCGACGTACGCGGGACAGCAGCACATCACGCTCCGTTTCCGGTCGTGAAAGCGTTGCTTGGGGTCTCCTATTGCGTCGTCGGCCTGCCATGGTGCGTCTCCGTTGCTTCGGGTTCTACGTGGTCTTGTTCTCCAAGGTCGGTTCTGTGGTCTCAGTCATCGCCCTGAATGGAAAAGTTTTGAGCCTTGCTTGCGGGAGGTCGGGGGGTCCCCGCTCTCGGCTGCTCAACGGCTGAGTTGCGAGACGCATGCCAATACGAACCAGCGCGTTAAGGGTTTCTTGGGCGCCTGAGCTGCACGGCTTTGCATGAGGTAGTCGCGGCACCTACCCTCACCCCCAAACCAAAATCGAACGTGATTCCATACGGGTACGCTCGCTTGATTGAGGCGCGCCTGCGACTGCAAGGCTGAGCGATGCGAATTGCACCGGTGCAAGGCGGTGCGCGGTGTCCAGTGTGGGGTGTTGCACCTGGTGTGACGCGTTACACCCCATGACGCTGGCGTCAGACGGCTGGCGGCGAGCGCAGACACCCCTAGGGGTGACAGCGAGGTAACGGCGGTCAGTAGGAGTCAGCAGCGAGCGCGTATTACCCCACGGTGCACGAAACCCTACGGAAGCGCCGATATCACGCGTATCAGGAGGAGACGCGGCTATCTGCTCCTAGCCGGCCGGTTGCGGAGTCACCAACCGAACAGTATCCGATCACTCGTGAACCAACCCGATTCCGTCCCCGACTCGAACCCCTCACCCGAGTCAACCCCTCAGAGCAATGCCCACTCCGTCCAACCGGGCTCACATCGTCGCCGTCGCCTCGGCGCTCGACGTGAGGCAGCCAAGGCGGAGACCCGAGAAGCCCTGATCAGCGCCGCGATGGCAGCGTTCGCTGAAGAAGGCCTCGACAACCCGAGCCTCGACGCGATTTGTGCTCGCGCCGGCTACACCCGCGGCGCGTTCTATGTCCACTTCAAGGACCGGGACGAGCTCATTCAGGCCGTGAGCGAACGCTTCCTAGGCAAGTTGCTGGAAGGCGTGCGGCACTACGACGAGTCCTCTGCGGCGATGTTCAATCTCGTTGGCCGCCTGATGGACGCGGCGGCCTCTCAAGAGAACGTGCCACTGCACCAGTTCCTCCACGCCGCTGGGCGTTCCGAGGTGCTGCAGGAGCGCTATCTGTCCGCGCTACGCACCGCGTCCGAGCACATCACCGACGCGGCCCAGCTCAGCCAAGCCCGCGCCTCCATGCGCGGAGACATCGACGCCGGTCAGCTCGCTTGGCTCCTCCTGGCGCTAACAACTGGCGTTCAAGCGCTGCGCGAAGTGGGTGCTCCAATCGAGCCCCGACGCCTGGGCGATGCGCTCGCCTACCTCCTTCAGCGAAGCTAGAAAGCGGCCTCGTACAGGCTGAGCAAATCAGCCTGTGTGCACTCCCGCGGGTTGCTGCGATGGCAGGCGTCCATGTACGCCAGCTCGGCGAGCCGCGGGAGCTGCTCCCGCTTCACCCCCACGCTCGATAGCGACGGCGAGAGCCCCAGCTCCTGACGCAGTGACAGGAGCGCCTTGGTCGCCGCGCCCACCTCTGGCTCACCACCGAGGAGCAGCGCAACGTGGAGCAACCGATCGAGGCTCGTCTGCTCGTTGAACTTGGCAACCGCAGGCAAACAGATGGCGTTGGCGAGCCCGTGGTGCAGCCCGCACTCGCTCGAGAGTGGATGAGCCAGCGAGTGACAAGCTCCAAGGCCCTTCTGGAACGCGACGGCGCCCATCATCGCCGCTTGCAGCATCCCGCCGCGCGCCTCGAGATCGCTGCCCTCAACCACCGCGCGCCGCAGGTACTTCTGCACCAAGTCGATTCCCGCGACCGCAATTGCGTCAGCCATGGGGTGAACCCCCTTGGATAGATACGCCTCCACGCAGTGAGTCAGCGCATCGAAGCCCGTCGCCGCGGTGATCTTCGCCGGCAATCCAACGCTGAGCTCCGGATCCAGGATCGCGACCCGTGGGAGCAGCTGAGGGGCGAAGATCACGGTCTTGCGCCCCGTTGACTCCAGCGTGACCACCCCCGAGCGACCGACTTCACTGCCGGTGCCCGCGGTGGTTGGCAGCGCGAGCACCGCTGGCACGTCCTTGGGGATGAACTGCCCACCGTCGATCGCGTCATCCAGCTCCTCGAAGGGGCGCGAGGTCGTCACCCGAACGGCGATCAGCTTCGCGCTGTCGATGGGTGAACCGCCACCGATCGCGACCAGCCCCTGAGCCTTCGCCTCTTGATAGGCCATCGCTCCCGCACGGATATTTGCTTCCGTGGGGTTACCTTCGACGCCGGTGAACGCAGCGTGACGCACGCCTGCCTCGTCGAGCGCGGCTCGCACCGGGTCCAGCAACCCAGCGGCTTCTACCCCCGCGTCGGCGACGATCAACACCGAATCCAAGCCAAGCGCCTTGGCCTCCGTGCCAACCACCGCCGTCTCGCCAGCGCCAAAGATGATGCGGGTTGGGAAACTCCAAATGTGCGCCATAGTCTTGCTCGTCTCCGTGATGTCACCGCGCAGGGCGGCTCACTGCTTCAACTAAGGGCTCCCCTTAGCACACTCAGATGATCTCGAAGTAGCGCCTCAGCTCCCAGTCGCTGACCGCCTGCTCGTACGCGCGG
This sequence comes from Polyangiaceae bacterium, assembly GCA_020633205.1. Classification (NCBI taxonomy): domain Bacteria; kingdom Pseudomonadati; phylum Myxococcota; order Polyangiales; family Polyangiaceae; species Polyangiaceae bacterium. The sequence goes on along the minus strand of JACKEB010000022.1, from coordinate 117,560 downwards.
CATTCCCAGTCCCGGGTCCTCACGTAGTGGTCTACGAACTCCTCGCCGAGGAGCCTGCGCGCGAGCTTGCTCTTGCCGAGCAGCGCTGTCGCCTCCCGCAACGTCGTCGGTAGCCGCTCGCCGTCCACTCCTGGATCTCCGACTGACTCGGCCTGAAGTTCGAGCCCTTGCTCGACGCCATACAACCCCGCCGCGATGGATGCTGCGATCGCGATGTATGGATTGATGTCCGCCGCGGTCTGCCGATACTCGACGCGCTGAGCGTTCGACTCCCCTAGCCCGACGATGCGCAGCGCGCAGGTGCGGTTCTCGACGCCCCAGCTGGGGACGAGCGGCGCCCAGAGTCCCGGGACGTACCGCTTGTAGCTGTTGACCGTTGGGGAGTAGAGCGCCGTGAACTCACGCATCAGCTTCAGCTGACCCGCCATGTAGCTCTTCATCAGCTTCGACATGCCGCGCGAGGCGCGCGGATCGAAGAACACATTCTTGCCGTTCTGCATCAGGCTCTGGTGCAGGTGCCCGCTGCAGCCCGGCAGCTCGGCGTTCCACTTCGCCATGAAGGTGGCCACCAAGCCATGCCGCCGCACGACTTCCTTCAGCGCGGTCTTGAAGAGCGCAGCTTTGTCAGCCGCGCGGAGCGCCGAGTCGACCTGCAGCGCGGCCTCGTAGACGCCTGGCCCCGTTTCCGTGTGGAAACCATCAAGAGACAGACCGTAGTCACCAAGCTCTCGCAGCACACTAGCCATCAGCTCCGGGTCCTGTCCGGTGCGCAGCCAGCTGTAACCAAACATCCCTGGATCCGCAGGAGTCATGCCGCGGAAGCCCTTCTCTTGAAGGGTCTGGGGCGTCTCCTGGAAGAGGAAGAACTCGAACTCCACGCCCACGAGGGGCTCGAAGCCAAGTGACTCGGCCTTCCTGATGACCCGCCTGAGCAAGGAGCGCCCGCACCCTGGGTGGCCCTTGCCGTCGGCACCTCGGAAGTCTCCCAGCATCGCGACGACGCCTGGCTCCCAAGGGATGTCGCGCGCCGTCGTGGGGTCGAGCAATGTGAGCGCGTCGGGATACCCCGTGTGCCAACCGGTGACCGTCGCGTTGTCGTACAACGTGTCCGTCGCGTCCCAGCCGAACACCACATCGCAGAAGCCGAAGCCCTTCTTCAGCGCGCCGGTCAACTTCTGCAAGGAGACATATTTTCCCCGCAGAATCCCATCGATATCGAAGGCGCCAATCTTCGCGTGCTGGATGCCGCGCTCCTTCAGCGCTGTGACCAAGGCCTCAGCCTCTTCCGCGCTAAGGCGTGGATCGTGCTCCACCCGATTGGTCGTCCGCGTTGTGGCCTTGCTCTTGCTCGTCCTCGCCATGCTCCCTCCGGCTCCTTGCAGGTCGAGCACACCCTACTCGAATCGCCAGCATCGTCGCAGCCTCCGCATGCTGGTTTGGGGGAGAGGCGCGCCGAAACGCGTTCAAAAGCAAGTGTGACGGCGATGTATCAGCGGCCAATCGCGTCGATCAAGCGATCCACTGGATACGGCTTGGCGAGAAAGCCAGAGACCCTTGGGTGGTCTCGCAGCTCAGACGGAACATCCTCAGCGGAGTACCCGCTCGAGAGCAGAACCGGCAGCTCGATGCCAGCGGCGTCCAAACCATGAATCACCTCGAGCGCTGACATCCCGGCAAGATTGACGTCAAGCAGCATGAGGCGAAACGCCTCCTGCGAAGCGAGTTCGAGGGCTTTGGCGCCGTCGTTTGCGACCTTTGAGCGATAGCCGCGTTGCTCGAGCAGCCCAGCGGTCAACATCGTCAACCGGGGTTCGTCGTCGCAGATCAAAACTGGCAGTGATTCGCTCATTCTATTCCATATGGTTATGCGCAGCCCAACTAGGCTAGCGCATCGGCGCACGAATCCGCCGATGCGTCGCCCAGGTGGCTGAGCCACCCGGTTGGGCCAACGCAAACCCCTCGACGGAAATCCTAGTCCAACGTTGTGGGATTGACCACCGCTCAAGACGGCGAACGCGTCACTCGCAAAACCCCAAGCGCGATGCCCACGACGACGAGCAAGCCGGCAATCCAGCCAACGCGCACCGGCCCGACGGCAAGCACCTCACCCGTCTGCGAGGCGTAGAAACCATGGACGATGGACAACACGATGCCTGCGATGACGAACGAGCCAGGCACCAACAGGCGTTGACGTAACGACGGTTCCGTTTGAGCGGGCGAGACGCGCAGCGCACGTGCGACGGCCGGATGCTGCCCAGACACTCCACTTCGGTTGCCGATGGACACCGGCGGCAGCGCGTCGAGCTGAGCAGGCGCCGAAGCGAGAGCCGGACGGCTTCCGCTTTGACTGCTGGGCCGCGGACCAGACATCGGCTCGGGCTTGGAAGAAACGGGCGCCGACTCGCTCACGGCAGGCCAGTTCGCGCCGCTCGACCCGCTACGCACCGCGGGTCGCTGTCCGGACAGGCTGCTCGGAGGTCGGTCCGCGTTGACTGCGGGCCAGTTTGCACCGCTCGGGCTACGAACCGCAGGCCGCTCGCCCTCCGGCAGGTCCAAGTCCAGGCTCAAGGGGCGTCTGGGCTTCACGACCTGCTGACGAGGTGCGGAGGCTGCAGCTGGTACTGGCAGCGCCAGGTCGGGGATCTCCGCTGCGGGGTGCGTCGCCAACTCAACCGGAGTTCCTGGCCCAAGCCCCATCTGGGAGGGCGGCGGCGTGCTCGACGGTCGCTCGAGCTCCAGGCGCTCGCTCTCGGGGAAGCGATAGCCTTCCGCCCGTGAATCGCGACGCAGGCCGGTGCTCACCATCTCGTGAAGCCCAACGGCGCCCAAGAGGTCGTTCCAGAACAGACCCGCGTCCGCATAGCGATGCCGAGGATCCACCGCGAGGGCGCGCTGGAACACGGCTTCGACTTCGTCGCTGACCACGCAGCCCTCGTTTCTGGGCGTTGGTCGGCGCTGTTCGTCGAGCGCGCAGCCCATCATCGCGGCGTGGTCGCCGTCGATCACGGGGCGCGCAGTGAGGGACTCAACCAGGGTGAGCGCGAGACCCCAGACGTCAGTCCAAGGTCCTGTCTGGCCATAACGCTTGGGCAACCATTGTTCTGGCGCTCCATAGGCTGGGGTGAACGACGCGACGCCCGCGTTGTTCTGGCTCGCGCGTCCCGCCACCTGGGACGCGACGCTCTTGGCCTTTCCGATCCCGAAATCCAGGATCTTCACCACATCTTCACCGGCGACCCGCGCGAGGAAGATGTTCTCAGGCTTCAGATCCCGATGCACGATGGAAATCGGGCCTTCCGGCGAGGAAAAATTGTGGGCCCGTTCCAGCGCGCGCGCTACCGGAGTGAGCAGACGAGCGAGTTTCTTCACGGAAAGAGGTGCGCGGCCTTCTGCCTTGCGCCGCCTGACCAGCGCCTCCAGGGTCTCGCCCTCGAGCCACTCAAGGGCCATGAAGGGCACGAAAGCGCCCCCGGGAGCGATCAACGCGTCGACGTGGAGCGGACGCACGACCGTAGGGATGCTGGCAGAAAGCCGAAACAACAGCTCCGCTTCTGCCCGAAACTGTTCGAGAAACAGCTCTTGCCCCGCGGCACCGAGCCCCTGGGGGATCTTCAGACACTTCAACGCAACCGGCGCGCGAAAGCCGGCGTGATACGCGCGGTAGACAACACCGAAGCCGCCTTCGGCGACGGTCTCCTCCACGTGATAGGCGCCGGCAACCGTAGTGCCGAGTATGCCAAACACGTCTTCAGTCATCGTTGCGGTCTCGCCGTGGCGAACAAGGGGTCTGCCTCCACGTCCCTGCCCAAAGTTAGACCAAGCGCCGCCCTGATTTGCAGATAATCGCGCGCGAACTCGATTCGTTCGCCGTCATCGCCCTCGTGGGGTCGAGAAGACCGCAATTGGTGATACCAAGCGCCCGCACGCTCCACCGACGCAGCACCACCAGATGGCTGGGCGATGCGCGGGCTGGGTTGACGGCTTGCGGGCTCGGTGGGGTGCGTCGAACCGATGTCCGGATCCCGTGAGTTTTTCACCCGTTGCTCGCGAAAAACCACGCTCGAGCTAGGCGGCGCAACGCAACTTCGATAACTAGGGGGAACTCAGATGCGAACGCTAGCCATCCTTGCATGGGTCACGACGGGATTGATCTGCAGCTCAGCCTGCAGCAGTGACAACCCCGCGAAGAGCGGCGCAGATGCTGGCGCGGACGTATCGAGCGCTGGCAACGCCGGCAGCGCTGGGGAGGGAGGGATTGGAGGCTCTGGAGGTAGCGGCGGCGCAACCCCAGACGCCTCCGATGACGGCCAAGCGGGTTCTGACGCGATGGACGCAGCGACCGATCCCTTCGCAGATGCCCCACCTCGACCCGACCTGAATGGGCCGATGCAAATCGTCCTGTTTGGTGAGCTCGATGGGATCGATGTCACGGGCACCTACGACCAGGACCCCGGAAGCACGGTGTGTGGCGAAGGCTTCACGGCGACCCGCGAGGACGGCGTGGGGGGTAGCGTGGTGATTTCGTGGCAAGATGACATGACCACGCTGGTCCCCACCGTGGGCGACTACGACGCTCGGTACGGCTTCGACATCACGGTGACGAAGTTCGTGCGCATCGATGACACACCCAAGCAGGTTTCATTCCGCGCCGGACAAACCTACCCAGGAAGCACGCTGTCTGGGAACGTGAGCCACTCCGACCTGATCGCCTCGGGGACTCTTGAAGCGTTCTTCGAGATCACGTCTGCAGAACGCGTCGTCGACTCCAATGAAGGCCTCAAATCTGGACAGCTCTACCTCTGGGTCGCTGGCAGTTGTCAGTGAGGTTCCCCTCGCCCGTCTCGCCAGCAGTAAGCCGATTGGCTTCTGGCGAGGTTTCTCGGCGGTTTTTCGCGGCTTTGGCTTCCTAGTCGTCCACCCTCGCGCGTGGCCGTATGCCCTCGTGCCAGGGCTGTTGTTGTTATTCTTGGTCAGCCTGGGTGGGTGGTTCGCACTGGGTGTCGTGCAGCCCTGGGCCGCGAACTGGGCTGGTCCCGACTCGGGTTGGCTGGCGGAGGCGGGTGCGGGAGTTGCGAGCTGGCTCTTGGCGACCCTTGCGCTGGCGTTGTGCGTGCTGTTGGCGCTGGTACTCGCCCCTCCGCTGAGTAGCCCGGCGCTAGAACAGCTGGTCGCTCTGCAAGAGCAGGAACTAGGTGCTCCACGGCGAGCCCCGATTGGATTCCTTACGGAAATATGGTTTGGCCTCAAGGCTCAGGCTGTTGTCGCCTGCTTCATCGCACCGATCGTGATCCTGCTTTGGCTGGTTTCGTTCTTCTTCGCGCCAGCATCCGTCGTCACAACACCCCTGAGCTTCTTCGTCACCGGCCTTGGGCTCGCGTGGAACCTGTTCGACTATCCATTGACGCTTCGGGGAGTCGGGATGCGCGCGCGACTCAAGTTCGTGTGGCGCCACAAGCTCCCTACGATAGGCTTTGGCCTGGCATTTTCCCTACTTTTCTGGGTTCCCTGCTTCAATGTGCTGCTGCTACCGATTGGTGTAGTCGCCGCGACCGAGGTCGTCTGGAGGCTGCTCGCAGACGACCCCTTGGGCGGACCGTGGTTCCCCGCGGTAATGAAGAACGAGACTGACTCAGCCCACGCAGATCCCCAAGCGACCTCTCAGCTGTAGGTAGTCATTGCTCACTGAGTACGCGATCAGATCGCGACCCAGTTCGCCGTGCTTGCCTTCCTCTGCTTCTAGGCACCCGAGCGCCGTCCCAAGATCGGCGCACACGACGAATCCCGCCCTGGCTGCGGTCTTGTCCGCCCCAGAACTCCAGCGTTGAAGATTCGTGCGCCCCCCCTCTTCGACGAAGCGCAAGAACAGCCCCCGGAGCCGGTCGACCTGCTCGGCCTGCAGAACGGGCGCGATGGCCTTGGCGATAGGTGCCACCCGCTGCTTCATTTCCTCCGCGATGGGCAACGTTGGCGAGCCGATGGTCAACGCCGCGAGAAACAAGTCCTCGAGGTCGGGCACCGAGCTGAACAGCGTGCGAATGAAACGCTCTGGGCGGTACCAAGACAGGTGGCGCCCCGCATCGAAGGCTAACTCGAGCTGCGCCCGCCCCGACAGCACGCCCTTGCCAAGCAGTGAGAGCGGCGGGATGCCCGGGATGTGCAGGTAGCCGGCGTCGCGGTCCTTATCGAGGTAGATGGGAGGAGCAGGCAAGCCAAGGATGGCGGATGCCCAGGTCAATGCGCGAACCGCACTCAACGTGGACTTCTCCGGCTCCTGTTTGCTTGCAGGATCTGGAACGTGAAGCTTCTTGTCGCGCCGCAGCCCAGTCACCTTGCCGAGCAGCACCGCGGGCACGATGACCCCAAAGATCTGACCCGTCAGCAGCTCTTCGTCCGCGTGGGACACGTGGTCACTGAAGCTCAAGTTGTCGATGGAATGCTTGGGCGTCATCAGCCCCTGCTGTCGACCCGACTCGAAGACGCCACGTACTTCGTCTGTCGCCTGACCGAGGCACGCAAGCGCCTGGGCGGCGCACCAGGTCGCGTCGGCGTTCCCCTGCGCTTGGTAGACGCGGAAGAGCGACATCAGGTGATCGGGCCGCGTGGGATCACGACGAACTCTGCGCCAGACGGCATCGGGGTCCTCACTTGCATCCGCGACGCTGCCTTCGAGATCGCTCAGATCGACCTCAACGTTGATCTGGGATTGTGCGTGACGTAGCTCCGCTTCGAGCTCCTTGACCCTGGCTTCGAGTTGTTCGATCCGCTTCAGCAGCAGCGCCCGGCCACTATCGCCGTCCGCCTGTACGCGGATTGGTGCGAGCGACGCGGGCGCCTCCTCGTAGTGCTCGATGATACGGACCGCGTGCCGGGACTCGTACGCCGCCATCATCGCCTGCTCCAGCTCGAGCAGCCGCTTCGGATTCAGGCCGAGGTTGTCGGCAGCCTTCTCGAGGCGGGCGCGCTCTTCGCTAGTGATCACACCGTCCGCAAGCGCCTCGGCGAACAACTCCTCGTACTGTTGCTCGAGGGGGCCTAGCCCCAATCCTGCGCTGATCTCGCCCTGGGTAAAGCCAGCACCAAGCTGGAACTCGTCACTCATCGTCGCCCTCCTCTGCGGCTCCAGACGCTGACTCGAAATACAGCCGCCGCGCGACGGTAGCTTCGCCGCCCCAATTCGTCGATCAACAATCGCGCCCCAATCCCACCAACAATCGCCCCCGTCCCGCGGGACAACGCGCACGGAAAAGACTCGCGCCGGAGCGTGCACGTCCGCCTCATCGCCGAAACGCATGTAGGCCGCTGTCCCACGCTGGGTCGCAACGCTACGGCAGGCTTGAGAAATTCACCTCCCTACGGACACGGCGAGTGGTACATTTGAGACCCCCCACTTCTGCAAGGAGTTCGCCCGTGCGAATCGATTCGTTCTCCAGACTTACCTTTCTCTTCGCAACCTGCGCCGCGGCCGTAGCCGTTTCCGGAGGGTGCTCCGGCGATGACGGCAGCGCGTCAGGCAACACTGGCATCTCAGGCGGAAGCGGTGGGAGCGGCAACAACGGCGGGAGCAGCAACGGCGGCACCGACACCGGAGGCAACGGTGGCAGCGGCAACAACGGAGGCAGCAGCTTCGGGGGAGGCTTCATCGACAGCGGGACGACCGGCGGCAATGGTGGCAACATCAACCCGGACTCGGGTTGCGCGACCAACACGCAAACCGGCGATCGCGTGCCTGCGAACATGCTGTTCGTCATCGACCGTAGCGGCAGCATGAACTGCAACCCGCCCCCGACGCAGACCAGCGCTCAGTGCGAGAGCGCACCGCAAAAACAGAACCAGTCGCTCAACTCCAAGTGGGAGGACACGCGCATCGCGCTCGAAGCCGCGCTCGATCAGCTTCAGACGCAGCCCAACATCGGAGTCGGCGTGAACATGTTCCCTCGCGACGATTCATGTTCGGTCACAGGCACACCCAACATCCAGGTTGGCAGCCTCGACACCACACAGCTATCCGGCATCAAGGCTTTCTTCGGCACGGTGGATCCCGCAGGGCGCACCCCGCTCGCCGGTGCGACAATCCTCTCGTACAACCACCTGCTGCAGCAGCTTCAGGCCGGGAACTTGGAAGGCAACAAGTTCGTGGTGTTGATCACCGACGGCTTCGAGACTTGCGCTCCAACCGAGCTCGCGAAGTTGGTGGGCACCGATGTTCCCAACGCGTACAACTTGCTCAATATCCGCACGTTCGTGATCGGCGCACCGGGCAGTGAGGGCGCGCGCTCGTTGCTCTCTCAAATCGCGAAAGCGGGTGGCACAGCAAACAGCGCGACCTGTGTAGCGGATCCGAACGGAAGCGCAGACGTGGGAGATTGCCACTTCGACCTGACCAACGTGACCAGCCCCCAGGACTTCGCGAACCAGCTGTCTCAGGCCCTCGCGGACATCAGCGGAACGGTGCTGACCTGCGAGTTCGATGTGCCTCAAGCTCCGAGCGGCGGCGAGGTCGATCGCGACAAGGTGAACGTGACCGTCACGCCCCAGGGCGGCTCTGCCGTCAACCTCCAGCAGGACAATGCGGACTGCGATAACGGGGCGGATGGCTGGCAGTACAACGCAGACAAGAGCAAGATCATCCTCTGCGGTAATGCGTGCGACACGGCGAAGGCAGAGGGCTCCTCGGTCCAGATCGTGCTCGGCTGCCCCAGCGACATCAAGTAATCGAGTCAACCTCGAGGCCCTGGGGCCCTGCGTCTGACGACATCCGTCGCACGTGGGGCCCTCGGCATTTTGTCGGTCCTCCTGGAGTCTGCTAGAGCAGCGGGCGATGCGGAGCAGCGGAAGCGTCGTGCTGATTGGTCTGAGTGGGGTGCTCACGGCTTGCGCTGCGAACAGCGCTGGTCCGCCCCGCGAACCCGCCGGAGCAACGCCGATGGTTGCCGCATCCACGTTCCGCACGGCAACGCCACCGGCTCAGTCGGCCAGCTCCCCGCCGCTGGTGCAACCAGCCCCGACACACAGCTCAGCCCCGACCGAAACAGCGGACGTCCCCGTCCCCGACGCTCCGGTGCCGGACGTCCCCGTGAAGCTTGAAGCACCGTACACGCCAGTCGCAGTACCGCGTCAGAAGGGCCGCGTCGCCGCAGCCGGCGAGGATGAAGAGCTCGCGCGCTGGAACATTGGGGGCAATGCTGACCCGAACTATCCTTCGAATCGCTCCGGCTTCCACCCTGGCGCACGCGTCGTGGTCGATGTGGACATCAAGTCGCGCGGGCTGCCCAAGCGCCCTCCCGTAGATCGCCGGACTGGGCGTTCCCGCCGCAACGCTCCAAGCGAACACGGCGTTCTCGCCCACGCGCGAAAGTGGGGCTACTGGGACTTTCGGATTTGCTTCGAGTCAGCCCTGCGCAAAAACCCCCTCGACCACGGCCAAACCAAGCTTCGAATGCGCATAGCGCCGGGAGGCAAGGTCAGCCGCGTGAAGCTCTTGAGCAGTGACCTGGAGGATAAGGATGCAGCACGTTGCCTCGAGGAACAGGTCGCCAACTACCGCGACTTTAGCCCGGCACCCGGGCGAACCGTCAACCTGGAGCTAAGCATCAAGTTGTGGCCGGGGGACGCCCCACTGCCCGCCGTTTCGATCACTGATGAAGCCGCCGTAAAAAAATTCCACGAGGCAAATCCAGGAAAGATCCCTGACGCCGATTTCGTGGGCACGGTTGGCAACGCGCTGGACGACATCCGGCGCTGTTACGCCTCAGGACTGGAGCGCGACCCCTCGCTCTGGGGCCGAATCTTGCTGGAAGTCCAGATCCCCCCTGAGGGAGGTGTGGCGAAGGTCCGTCAGAACGGAAGTCAATTTCCAGACCGAAAAGTCGTGCGGTGCGTGAGACGCGCGCTGCGCGGCCAGGAGTTCCCTAGCCCCGAAGGCGGACGCACCACGCGAATGATCGGCCTCAGGCTGGGTCAGCCACCCTCTGACGCGGGGAAACCCGACGAGTGACGGGACGTGAGGTTTGCTCGATTCGAAGCGTCTTAGGACGCTCGTCTGGTTCGCTGTCAGCGGCTGGCCGAGACTTAAGATCCGCGAGGATTGCGGCTCGATTGAATCGAGTCGAGACGCACTTCGTCGCCCCCTCCCCCCCAAAACACTCTGATTGGTTTCCAACACTTACGGGGCGTGAAGAACGCCTGGCCGAGCCCAAACCGAACGTTCGTGTTCTGTGCTGAGTGGAAACAGCGTTTCCGCGAGCCGAAATCCGACCATCGAACGTCGCCCCACTCACGCCAGAATCGGGCTTGGCCGATGCGATGCGTTGTGGGAAGGTCCGGCGCGCGGTCAACGTAGGCCGCCAGAACGAGGGCTTGATCTTGACCCGTTTGAAGGAGGGTTTTGAAGCGATGCGTTTTTCGCGACGACTGAACTGGACCGTTATGCTGCTGTGTGCCCTCGGTGGCACCTTTGCCACGGGCTGCACCGCAGAGGCGACGATCGGAGGCATGGTTGAGACTCCCCCGCCGCCGCCCCCGCCGGACGGTGACGGAGACGGCATCCTCGACCCCGACGACAAGTGTCCCGATGCGAAGGAAGACGGTCAGCCCCCGGATCCGAACGACGGCTGCCCGAACAACGACGCAGACGGCGATGGCATTCCGGTCCCCGCGGACAAGTGCCCCACGGAACCGGAGACCGTCAACGGCTTCGAGGACGAGGACGGCTGCCCGGACACCAAGCCTCTCGTGACCGTCACGGCCACCGAGGTGAAGATCGCGCAGAAGATCCTCTTCGCCCACAACTCGGCGGAGATCGATCCCAGCTCGACCAAGATCCTCGACGCGGTGGCTGACGTCATGAAGAAGCACCCCGACATCCAGCTCATCGAGGTGGGTGGTCATGCTTCGGTCGAGGGCGACGCGACCTACAACAAGACCCTGACCCAGAAGCGCGTGGACTCCGTCGTCAAGGCGTTGGCCGAGCGCGGCGTGGAGAAGGATCGCATGATGTCGCAGGGTTACGGTTTCTACTGCGTGCTCGACGCGGGCACGACCGAGGAAGCCCACGAGAAGAACCGCCGGGTGGAGTTCAAGATCCTGCAGCGCGCAGGCAAGAACACCGACATCGCCCGCGGCTGCGAGAACGCCAGCAAGCATGGTGTGGTGCTGAAGAAGATCCCAGCGCCCAAGCCCATGCCCACGGCAACTCCCGACACCTCGGCAAAGACCGACACCAAGGCCGCCGGTAAGGGTTTCGGCGCCAAGAAGTGAGCTGAAGAGCTCAGATCGCCTCGAGGGCGTGTCGCGAAAGCGGCGCGCCCTTTGGCTTTTGTCTGTGCGTCAACCGCTCCCTTTTTCTATTTGGGGGGGAGAGGTGCGCCGAGCAGGCTCCGTGACCCGACGTCAGTCGCTGGATCGCCCGGGCAATTGCTCTGGCTGCTCGTCACGTCCGACCCCCTCGGTCTCGACGACGCCAGAATCACTTCCGGGAGGATACGCGCCCCACTCACCCGCTCCGAAATCCGCTCCGTCGAAGCCACTCGCGTCGAAATTGACGACCCTCAGCTGCCCCGCTTCGAGGCGTCGGTCGATGGCCGCCCTAACGCGGCGCGCGACGATGCGCCGGGTGAACGGAATCAGCAGGATGAACCCCGTCATGTCCGTCAGCACGCCGGGGGTGATCAGCAGCGCGCCACCCAACAGCACGAGCAGTCCGTCCACCACGCCCTCCTCAGGAGGACGCAGTTCGGCCATCGCCTGACGCCACGAGTGCCAAACCTTCAGCCCCTCTCGCTTGGCCAGAGAGCCGCCAAGGAAGCCGGTGACGATGGTCAACGCGATGGTCGGCCAAAACCCCACGACGCGGTCGATCTGGAGCAGTAGGAACAGCTCCAGGAGCGGAACCACGATCACCAGGACAACGAACCAACGCACCGTGGGAACCTAGCAGTCTGTTCGGGCGGTGGCGGCTAAACCGACGAAGCGTGAGAAAAGCTTCGCAAGGAGATGGAAAGCGAAGAGCCCACCCGACCGAAGTCGAGTGGGCTCCTGCGTTACTGTCTGGCTCTAGCTCAGTTCGAGGTGCCAGCCGCGCCGCCGGTTGTGCCACCGGTACCCGCCGTACCGCCGGTGCCCGCCGTACCGCCGGTGCCCGCCGTACCGCCGGTGCCGCCCGTACCACCAGCGCCGCCGGTGCCCGAGCAAGCGCTCAGGATGGCCACGCCCGCAGGGAAGTCGTAGCACACGCCGTCACGCTGGTAGAGCGTCTGGCCCGCGCCCGTCTGGCCGAAGAGCTCGTCCAGCGAATAGCAGTTACCGCTGCGGCACTCGCCCTCGCAGTCACACAGCTGGGCGCAAGCGCCGAGTGCGTCACCCACGGCGGTGTCGGGAGCGCCGTCCGCGTTGAACACCAGGCCCGAGAGACAAGCGCCGTCCTGCTGGCCGCTGGTCGCTGAACCACACGCGCCGGGAGTCTGGACGTCGCCGTTCACGCAGAGCTCGGTGCAGGTGCCGTCCGCGCCGCTCGCCCCGCCGAGGCAGAAGGACTTGCAGGGGTCATCCGAGCAGTCGGCAGTGGTGCAGCTGCAGGGCGCGCCGTAGTCGAGACCGGTGGGCGCAGTCGCCTCACAGATGCCGCTGGACGGGTTGCAGAACGCGGGACCACAATCCTCATCGTTACGGCAAAGCGGCACACAGTTGCTGCGGGTGAAGTCCAGGTCGCCATTCGCGTCGGTGTCCGGGAAGCAGCCGAGGTCGTTACGGCCATGGCACTTGTTGGGGTCGAGGGCGTTCGCGCCCGCCGGCTCACCAAAGGTGCACGCTTCGTAGCAGAGGCCTTGCGTGGTGCCGTCGTTGCTGGAGCAGTGACCCGAAGCGCCACACTCGGAGTCCGAGGTGCAGTTCTTGGTGCACATCCCGCGCGCGATGCCGCCGCCCTCGGCGTCGGGGGTGATGCAGGAGAACTCACCGCCGCCACAGTCGGTGTCGCTCGCGCAGGTCGCGCCGAGCTCGGTCTGAACGAAGGAGCCACCGCTGCCGCCAGCACCGGTGCCGCCGGTGGTGGAACCAGCGCTGCCGCCGTTGCCACCACTGGTGGTGTTACCAGTGTTGCCGCTTCCGCCCTGTCCACCGGTGCCGCCGGTCACATTGACGGTTCCGCCCGAACCACCGCTGCCGGAGTCCTTGCTATCACTCGAGCAGCCCATCATGCCGACGGACATCGCAACCAACGAACCAACACTCAACAACAGTAGCTTCTTCATTTTTTCCCAAGCCTCCTCAAGCGGCCACGCACTTGTCACGCTGCCTTCGTAGGTTCCCCGCTGAGTTAATTTGCGAGACTTTGTCCAACACCTACGAGAAGCGGGTCACCTAGCACGCAAACCTTGTCTTCTCCAAGTCAGAACTGACCTACCTTGGCCCCTCCGCTCCCACTGGGGTTTGGAGTTACCGAGGTGCCCAAGCAATCACTGCCAGGTCCAAAGCTGACCGAAGCAGGCGATGCGCGCCAGTGCAATAACCGCCGAGCGCTGGGGAGGTACTTCAAGCCTCAACTAGATTCCAGAGCTTGCTGCCATCGTGAGTGTGAAGCGCTCAAGCTGAGTGGAACTTCTCCGCTCCCACTGCACGTTGAAGTTGAAACGCTGTCTCAAGTCGACTCACTGTGTTGCCCAGTGGTTTCGAGGCGTTCAACGTTGACAAGCCTCCGAAAGCAAGTACACAGGCGAGTTCCAAAACGCAGCGCCACCTCACGGAAAGGCGCGCGACAGATACGGGGCTGATAGCTCAGTCGGTAGAGCAGTGGATTTTTAATCCAACGGTCCAGGGTTCGAGTCCCTGTCGGCCCACCCAATGAACAGCCTTGCTCGGTGGCCCTTTCGGGCCACGCTCGCCGGCTGGATTGGGTGGTTTCTTTTGGTTCGCGGGCCCCCGCTGGCCCGCGAACGGCTTCGGCTCGCGGCTACGCCGCTCGCGTCGCGTTCGTTCGGCGGGTTGTGCGGGTTCGCTGGCCTCCGGCTGACACTCGGTGTGCTTGCGACCTTCGGTCGCTGCGCCTCGCATTGGGTGGTTTCTTTTGCTTCGCGGGGCCCCATCCCCGCGATCGGCTTTGGCGCTCGTGGTGCGTGTTAGCGGCGAGCGGATGCGAACTGCCCGACTCGTTCGATGTGTTGAAGGACACGGGGTATAACGCTCCGATGCGGTCGGGGTTCGTGCGCTTGTCTGGTGGGGCGCTCGGCGTCGGTTTGTTGGTTGGAACACTTAGCTGTGGCCGTGAGGCGGTCCAAGCGCCCAGCGCGGCTCAGATCCGCGGGGCAACGACGTGTGACGCGGGAGCTGCCCGAACGGACTTGTTGTTGGTTGATCAGCAACCCGAGGTGCGAGCCGATCTCGAGGCGGCGACGCGGCGGGGACTCGCGGTGGTCCACTTCGACTGCAGTACCTTCGTGGTGCTGTCCCACTGCAGCGTGGACGCGGCATATGAGTTCGCGCCTCATACACCGAAACAGCAGCTGCTTCGCTTCCAGGACGGCGCCTCCGTCAGCGCGAGCCTGCCGCTGACGTACGCAGCTCACGCGGCGGAGCTTGCTGCCGGCTTCGATCAGGGGCGCTCCCTCGATTTGGCGTTGGTGATGAGTGGGCGCCTCACTACCCAGAGTTGGGGCGTGAGCTCCGAGGACTTGCGCGGCGACTGCCAGGGAGCAACCCACGTGGTGAGCTCCGCGGAGGTCGGTGCCTTCGCGCTGCACAGCGGCGTGCGCAGTCAGACGGTGACTGCAGCGGGATTGTTCGGCGCAGGAGTCGACACCAGGAACGCACAGGGCTTCGAGCTCCACGCGGCTGAAGGTAGCCCCGCTGCGTGCGCCAAACAGGGTGCACCGTACCCCGGCTGCGACGCGATGCTGCGGGTAGAGCTTGTAACTCTCCGCGCCCCTTCCCCGCTGCTCACCGCGCTCACCGAAGAGCAGATGCAGCCACTCCGCGGAAAGCTATGCGAAGACGTCGAGCTTTGCCGCGCGGAATGTAAAAAGGACGACGCCGATGCCTGCATGCAGTACGCGACACTGCACCTGCTTGGAGATCGCGTTGCGCGAGATCTGGGCCGTGCTGGCAAGTTCATGCTGCGAGCCTGCGAGCTCGATCAACCGCTTGCGTGCACGCTGCTGGGCATCGAGATGCTGAACGAAGCGAGCCCGCATCCGGATCTCGCGAGGGGGCGCGACTACTTACGCAGGCCTTGCGAGCGCGGCTACGCGGAGGCGTGTCATGCCTTGGGCCTGTCGTACGCAAACGCCGGAGACAGGCGGGAGGCCGGGCGCTACTTGCAGCGCGCCTGCACCTTGGGCGCGAGCGACGCGTGTCAGTAGCCCAGTCGCCAAAGCCACTGGGAACCTACCCTCACCCCCAAACCCGCTCACGCCGCGACCGCTAGCTCTTCAGCTGGCCTACCCAGCCGCTCACTTCGCGCTCGAGCTGGGCGTCTGCTTCGTTTCCAAGGGCGTTGCTCGCCGCAAACAGGGCGAAGCTCACGTACTCGTGCAGGCTCTGCTTGAGGAAGCGCTCAGGATCCGTGCCGCCCGCGACGAGCACGCTGTTTTCCGCCACTTTTTCTGGTTCGAGCGCGCCGGTCTCCGCGGGACCCGCGCCGCGAAACAGGATGTCGTACACCCCGCCCCCCACGGCGAAGCTGTCCAGAGACTGGCGTAGGACGGTGCCTTTCCCTGCGGCATCAGCTGCTTGGTGGACGCGTTCGAGCACCAGGTTCGCTACGCCGACCACCGCCTCTGCGCCGCCGCTCATGCGCGGAGGCTCCAGGCGCACATGCTTGGACTGCAGCATGGCGTAGACGTCTTTGGTCGTGGTGAACTCGCCGCGGCCAGTCATGCGCCCGATTTCTTCGATGCTCATCAGGCCGTCGATGACCTCCCAGGTTTTCTTGAACTCTTCCTGGGGCTCCCCGTCGGCATCGCGCTTGACCGGCACGTGCTCAGACGATGGAATTTTCACACGGAAAAAACGCATCTCATCGAGACGCGTCACGCCGTCCATCAGCAGGGCGTTGGCGCTGACGGTGTGGTGGGAGACCAAACGCCCTTCGTCGAAGCCGTCGAGAAAGAAGAAGGTGCCGTCACTGATCGCGAAGGTGGCGAACACGATCTCATCGATCTGCTTACCAATCAGCTTATACAAGCGCTCCTCGGTGATCACTCCGAGCTCGATGGCGCCCTGTCCAAAGCGCGAGCCGGAGCGCACTTTCTCCATCACTGCTTCGTGCTGCGCTTCGTCGATGGCGCCGAAGCGGTACATCACCATGCCGAGGCGCTCGTCATCGACTGTCGTCTGGGCGCCCACGACGTTGCCACCATCGAAAAAGATCGCGCGCGTGGCTTCTCCGTCGAGCACGATCAGCTCGCCACGCCAACCGGTCTGTCCAAGCAGAGCCAGCACGTCGCACATCGTGCCAGGAGAGGTGATTTCCCCAGCCAAGCGTACGATGGCGCCGTCCTCCGCGTCGCGCCGACCGTCTTCGCCGGTGTAGCGCATCATGACAACGTGAGCCGGCGCTGGGAGCATGCGGTACGCCCCCTCCCGCGCTCGCAGTCGCTGACTCGCGACCGTACCGATGGGATGCACGACGCCCTGCGCGTCGATTCGTACCAGCTCCGCTCGCGCCTCTCTCATGCCACCACAAAGGTAGTACAGGCGGAGCCCGCATTCTGAAAAACTTGCAGTCCGCCGAAGCGCGCCGGGACGATCAGCGGAGTTCGACGACGGTGTCCCGGAACACCTTCTCGAGCCCAGAGAGCATCGCATCCGTCGGCTCTACGCTGAGCTGATCCAGCGCCATCACAGCTTCTGCGCCGTCTGGCAGGCCGATCACTAGCTCAACACCGCAGCTCCCAGGAGACTCCCGGAGCAGCCGCGAGAGCTCGCTCAGCTGGGCCTCGCTGGTCCGCTCGTGCTTGAGGCGGACAGTGACCTGACGGGTCGAGCCAAGCACTGCGCTCGAGAGCGGCGCGACCTGGTTGACCAGGATCGTCGGCTCCAGCTCATCGCTTGGCTCGTCGGTGATGGGAAAGCTGACCTTGCCCGACACCAGGACGGCTTCGCCGCTCGTCAACACGTGGGCAAAGGACTCGATCAGGTCCCCCTTGAGCTTCGCCTTCACCTTGCCCGTGAGGTCTTCGATGTCGAAGAACGCTGCTTTTTGCCCACTCTGGCGGAAGATGCGCTCGGCGTAGCCTTCGACCATTCCGGCGACGGTGACCGCGCTCCACTGTTCAGCCTTCTTCAGATCGGCCACTGGCTGCGCGAGGCGCGCGAGCTTCTGCACGCCGTAGCGATCGAGGGGGTGCCCGGACACGAACCAGCCCAGGGCCGCTTTCTCCCGGCGCAGCGTTTCGACGCGGTCCCACTCCTCTGCAGGTGGATACTCGCCCAGCGTCTGATCGGTGCTGGCCTCGGGTTTCGCCGCGTCGAACAGACCAAACAGCGTCTCCTGGCCCGCCTCACGATCGCGGCTAGCGGCGCGGGAGCGCTCGAGGGCGCGATCGATCGCGGCGAAAGCTCGCGCCCGGCTGATCCCGATGGGATCCAGCGTGGAGTCGAAGGCCCCGCACTGCACCAGCGCTTCGAGCACGCCCTTGTTCAACCGCTTGGCGTCGACGCGCTGGGCGAAATCGAACAAATCGCGGAACGGACCTCCGGCTTCGCGCGCCTCGAACACACTCTCCAGGGCCGCCTCACCGACGCCGCGGATCGCCCCCAAACCGAAGCGAATTTGCGGGCCGTAGGGGTCCCGGAGCTTGCCCGGGCCTCGCTTGGGGCCGCGGCCTTGGGGATGCGCGTAGACGACGGTGAAGTCTAGGGCGGACGCATTCACGTCCGGCGGAAGCACGCTGACACCCCAGCCGCGCGCCTCGTCCACGGTGCGCACGACCTTGTCGATCTTGTCCTTGTCGGCAGTGAGCAAGGCCGCGAAAAATTCCGCAGGGTAATGCGCCTTGAGATACGCGGTCTGATAGGTGATCAGCGCATACGCCGCGGAGTGGCTCTTGTTGAAGCCGTAGGAAGCAAAGCCCTCGATTTCCTCGAAGATGCTCTTCGCCTGCTCCGGATCCACGCCGTTTTTCTCTGCGCCTTCGATGAAGATCGCCTTCTGGCGCTCCATCTCCGACGCCTTCTTCTTACCCATTGCGCGGCGGAGCAAGTCGGCGCCGCCCAGGGTGTAGCCGGAGAGCTGCTGAGCGATCTGCATGACCTGCTCTTGGTAGACGGGCACGCCATAGGTCGGCGCCAGCACGTCATCGATCAGCGGATGCAACTTACGGATCGCCTTTCGGCCGTGCTTGCCGCCGATGAAGTCATCGAGCATGCCGGTGCCGAGGGGACCTGGACGGTAGAGCGCGACGGCAGCGACCACATCCTCGAAGCAGTCCGGCTTGAGCGGCCGGAGCACCTTCTGCTGCATGCCGTCGGACTCGAGCTGGAATACGCCCTTCGTCTCACCGCTGCTCATCAGGGTGTAGGCGTCCTGGTCGGTGAGCGGGATCGAGTCGAGGTGTAGCGGCTCTCCGGTGCGGTCGGGGCGCGCGTTCACCAGCCGCTCCGCGATATCGATCACCGTGAGGGTCTTGAGCCCCAAGAAGTCGAACTTTACGAGGCCGGCCGTCTCGACGTCGTCCTTGTCGTACTGCGTGACGAAGTTGCCGTCGTTGTCGAAGGTCGGGACGTGATCCGAGAGCGGGCCCTCGCTGATCACGACGCCAGCCGCGTGCATGCCAGCGTGGCGCGTCAGCCCTTCGAGCTTGGTCGCCTGCTTGATCAGCTCGGCGACTTGCTCGTTCTCCTCCATCTGAACCTTGAGCTTTGGCTCGACGTCCAGCGCCTCGGTGATGGTGTAGGTCTGACCCGGTCCCTTTTCCGGGATCAGGCTCGCGATGCGTTGCGCTTCCGGCGCAGGAAAGCCCATGGAACGCGCGACATCTTTGATCACGCTGCGCGCCTTGAGGTTCTGGAACGTCGCGATCTGCCCGACGCTCTCCACGCCGTACTTCTGAGCGACGTAGCGAATCACTCGATCGCGCTTGGCCATGCAGAAGTCGACGTCGAAGTCGGGCATGCTCACGCGCTCCGGATTGAGGAAGCGCTCGAAGAGCAGCGCGTAGGGGATCGGGTCGAGGGAGGTGATGCGCATCGCGTACGCCACCAAGGAGCCAGCGCCGGAGCCACGACCGGGTCCCACCGGGATCCCGCGTTCCTTTGCCTCACGGATAAAGTCCCAGACGATGAGGAAGTAGCCTGGGTAGTCCATCTTGAGGATGATGTTCAGCTCGAACTCGAGGCGCTTCCAGTATTCCGCCTCGTCGAACTTCACCCCCAGCGCGCACAGCTCCTCGAAGCGTACACGCAGGCCATCTTCCGCTACCTTACGGAAATAACTGGCGGTATCGAAGCCCTCCGGCAGTGGGAAGTTCGGCAGCATCGGCTTGCCGAGCTGGAGTTCGAGTCCCGCGCACTTTTCGGCCACTTCCAGCGTATTTCGCAGAGCTTCTGGGTGGCCCCGAAACGCCTCAGCCATCTGCTCCGGCGTCTTCAGATACATCTCGAAGCTGTTGTGGTGGTGAGGCGCGACCTCGGCGTACTGTTTCCCTTGGCGAATACAGTCGAGGTACAGGTGGGCCTCCCCGTCGGACTCATCGAGGAAGTGGACGTCGTTCGACGCCACCACACTGAGCCCCATGCGCTTCGCGGCGCTGCTCAGGATGTCATTGACGACGGGGTTCTCCGGCAAGCCGTGGTTCTGGAGCTCGACATAGAAGGCACCCGGGTCGAAGATATCGCGCAAGGTGCCGAGCACTGGCTCTGCTGCCTCGGGGCCGCTCTCCATCACGCGCTGTGCGGCAACTCCGCCAAGGCACGCACTCAGACCGATCAGCCCCTTGGAGTGCTGGGCGAGCGTTTCCAGGGTGATACTCGGAGAGCTGGTGGCGGCGCTCTTGGTGTAGGAGAGGCTCGAGAGCTCGACGAGGTTCTTGTAGCCATCCAGGCTCGACGCCAGACACACCAGGTGATCCACGCGCTCGGTGCCGTCTCGCGCCACGTTCAGCTCACAGCCGATGATCGGTGTCATCTCCAGGGCGCGGCAGGCCTTGTAGTGCCGAATGGCACCGAACAAGTTCGCGTGGTCCGTCATCGCCACCGCGTTCATCCCGCGCGCCTTGGCGGCTGGCGCGAGCTCCCCTAGCTTCACCGTGCTCACCAAGAAGGAGAATTGGGTGTGGACGTGGAGGTGCACGAACTCCGGCTGCATCTCACCCCCATAGCGCAATCCGCTGACCCCTCGCAGCGCTTGACCCGCTGAGCTGAAAACCAGCGTTTGTTTGCGACCGGCCGGAGTCGAGTGTTTCGGAGCCACGCGTCAAAACGAGCGCTCGCCCGGCTCGCTTGCGCAGACGGCACCGTGCGTGAGTTTGCGCCAACGGCGAATTCACCGAACGGGCGTTTGCTCCAGTGCTCTCTTGGGCTACACTCCGGATTGGCGCGGGAGGTCAAAAAGCCTGGATTCTTCAGGGTCTGTCATGCATTCGATTGGCCGGCCAGGGCCTGCAAAGTCCTTGCATTGAGTGCCGTTCCCGTTACCATCCCGGCGTCCGATCCCAGCACAAGAAAGCGAGCAAGCAGGCGAGCGTTCACGTGCTGTGGGTTTGGGGGTGAGGGGTCGAGTCGCCTCACGGCGACAAACCAAACAACCGCTTGGACTTGGAACGGAATCGCAGCGGCCGAATTGAAGCCGCACAGATACAACCAGCCGGAAACACGACTTCCACGGGGCAACCCGGGACCGGCGAGGAATGGAAAAGCTCTTTCGCTCCGCCATGGGGCGAACATTAAGGAGGAGGCATCCGCATGCTTGGCAAGAAGTTGGGACTCTTGGGAGTGTTGATCATGGGCAGCTCGCTCGCTTTTACGGCGTGCGGAGGCAGCGACGGCGACAGCGGTAGCGGTGGCAGCGGCTCGGGCGCGAGCGGCGGCACCGCTGGCACTGGCGGCACCGGAGCCGGCGGCAGCGGTGGCGCGACGGACGATGCCACGTGCGCTGACGCAAGCTGCACCCTCCCCCCCGAGGCCCCCTCCAGCCCCACCGCGCCAAGCGGAGGTGCAGTGACCTTCGCGGTCTCCAAGATTTACCTCGGGGATACGACGCGCGACGGCACTTCGGACAGCAAGGCGTGGCAGAACTTCGGGTACAACCTCGACGGCATCGTCTCGACCAAGAATGGCAGCAACCATTGCACCGTGCAGCCCGGTGCAAACCCCTCACAAGTGAAGAGCGACGGAGCGGGTGGCGTGGACAACGCATTCGGCGCGAGCTTGCTAACAACCATTCTGAGTCTCGCGCCCACCGCAGGTGAGGACGTCAACCAGTCCATCCTGGATGGCGATTTCACCATCATGATCCACAACGAAGCGCTCGGCTCCGAGGCGAACCAGGGCCCGATCAAGGCTTCGCTGTACGGCGGCTCGAAGCTCGAAGGTGGCCCGAAGTTCGACGGCACTGACATGTGGCCGGTCACACCCGAGCTGCTGAACAACGGCGACATCAACGATCCGAAGGTCAAGTTTGAAAACGCCTTCGTGACCGACGGCACGTGGGTGTCTGGGTCAAACGCCACCGTGACCCTGAGTATTTCCATCCAGGGTTTCACGCTGAACCTCGTGATCACCAACGCGGTCATCACCGCCAACATCAGCGACCAGAGCAACGTGACCGGCGGTATCATCGCTGGCGTGCTGGACACCGATGGCCTGATTGATGAGCTGCGCAAGGTCGCGGGGGCCGTCGATCCCAGCCTATGTTCGGGTTCGACCTTCGACAGCATCGCGACGCAAATCCGCGCGGCGAGCGACATCATGAAGGACGGCACCAACGGTCCGGGTGCAACCTGCAACGGCATCAGCATCGGTCTTGGCTTCGACGCCAAGCCCGTCCAGCTCGGCCCGGTCGCTGACCCGTCGATGCCTGGCGAAGATCCCTGCGCCCAGTGATCGATCGCTGAACCAGCGCATGTAGGCTGGCCGAACGCCCCAACCTCCCCCGGAGGTCGGGGCGTTCGAGTTTTGTACGTCCGCTGGGCGCTTACGCCCGTGCCCAGGCACCTGAAACGTCTCGGAAAGCAGACTATTTCTGCCAACAGCCCGCGACCTTGAAGTTAGAATCGCTCGCCTTCGTCCATTGCATGATCGGGCCTTGTTCGTCCGGTCAGCTTCCAATGCTTGTCTAGCCAGGGTTGGTGGGCGCGCTCGGCGCCTGAGAAGGCGCCAAACGGGTACAGTTCACGCCATTCAATGCACCGGGGAGGAGCTTGAGTGCGCGGTCGTAGGAGGATCCTAAGATGAAGAAGTCCATGCTTGTTGTTGCTGTAGCAGCCGCGCTCGCCGCGCCTGCTCTGACCGGGTGTACGATCAAGGCCGGTGGTGCCGCGAACGCAGGTTCGCCGCCCCCACCCCCGCCTCCGGCAACCACGGAGCCTGCCCCAGCACCAACCCCCACGGAGGAGCCAGCTCCCGCGCCGGCGCCTGCGACGCCTCCGAAGGTCAATGCCTCGACGGGCCAGGTCGAAATCCCGGGCAACGTCGTGTTCGACACCGGCGCCGCAACGCTCAAGGAAGGCGGTGGCTCCGAGGTGGTGCTCGAGCAGGTCGTCCAGTTCATGAAGGACAACCCCAAGGTCACCAAGCTGCGCGTCGAGGGCCACACGGACAACGTGGGTCAGGCGGCGGACAACGAGAAGCTGTCGGGTGAGCGCGCGCTCACCGTCAAGCGCTGGCTGATCGAGAAGGGCGTGGACACGGCGCGACTGATCTCGGTCGGCTGCGGCCAGAGTCGTCCCATCGCCAGCAACGCGACGGAAGAGGGCAAGGCTCAGAACCGCCGCGTGCAGTACCAGATCGCCGAGAACCGTGGCCGTCCTTTCCTGGGGCGCCCGCTCGACGGCGGCTGCAAGGTCTTCGAGTGAGCGGAGACAGCTCTCGCTGAGCCTGCATGGGCCGCTCCAAAGAGCGGCCCTTCGCTTTTTCTACGGGTCGAAACTCGGTGCAAAGCTGGGCACGTTTGCAGCGCTCCGGGCGCGAATGCGGTTGCCCATGCGTTGCGGGTCGTGGCAGACCGGCGAGGTGCTTAGGCGAATCCTAGTGAGCCTCACCCTGGCGACCGCGCTGGCAGGCTGCAACCGTGCGCCAGACGACCTTCGCGAGTGGACTCCCGCCGACCACCACCACACCGCGGAGCCGAACCGCGGACAAGTCACCGGTGAGCCCGATCCGGACACGGCGAAGCCGCCGCCAGGCCTCGAAGACGTGACCATCGTCGCCTGGCGACGCAACTGCATGCGCTGTCACGGCGTCGTAGGGCGCGGCGACGGCGCCCAGGGCGCCATGCTCGGGGCCACCGACTTGTCGAACCCGGCGTGGCAAGCCAAGGCTAGCGATGAGCAGATCGCCAGCGTGATTCAGCACGGAAAAGGCGCGATGCCGCCGTTCGACCTCCCAGAGGCCACGGTGCAAAAGCTGGTGAAGCTCGTGCGCCTGTTCAACGCTGCACGCAAAGACGACAGCGCGGCAGCTCCTCCCGGAAGCAACGCACCCGACGCAGAACCCGCTCCAAGTGCGGGCGCGCCGAACGGCAGCGGGAAGCCCGGCGCGAGCGCAAAGCCTGCGACCACCGCCCCCCCCGCGAATGGCACCAAACCGCCTGCGCCAGCCCCCACGCAACAGCCGGGTGGCGCTAGCGCGCCGTGAGCGAAGCCACACCAAGCAAAGTCAGTGTTCGCCGCTGGGCCCGCTGGCTCGTGGTGCCCCTCGGGCTGTGGCTTGGCAGCCTGTTCTGGCCGGCGTTCCCTCGAGACCAGACCCTGACGCTGGACCTCGGGCCGGATAGCGCGCAGGTCGAGGCACTCGACCTGACCTGGACGTTCGACGGCGAACCCGAGCCGCGCGGCGGAGTTCGTCGCAAGTTTCCCGGTGGAGCGCCTCGTAGAGTTCAGCAACGGATCTACGGCCCGAGCGGCGAATGGCAGATCCACGTCCAGCGCGTTCACGCCCCTCGGGACGGCGAACGCAGCGCGCAAAAGACATCGAGCCAACATCGCGTTAACCTGGCGGGCGAAGAGTCGATCCTCTTCATCAAGGACGCTGCCGGTGAGCCAACCCCAAACTGAACTTTCCACTCGCGCCCACGGCGAAGACGCCCGCGTCACAGAAGAGCTGATGCTCGTCGTCCTGAACGGCAAAGCGCGCGGGACCAAGGTCAAGCTCAAGCCCCAGTTCAAGATCGGTAAGAGCAAGGACAATGACCTGGTCTTGCCGGACGACACGGTGAGTCGGCACCACTGCGAGCTGACCCGAGTCCCTAGCGGCGTGCTGGTCAAGGACCTAGGCTCCACCAACCACACCCGCGTCGGCCAAACCGTGATCACCGAAGCCACGTTGGTTCCGGGAGGCACACTGACGGTCGGCGACGTGGACCTGATGCTGCGCCTCGAGATCGCTCGCGCGCAGATCCTACCGAGCGAGTCGGAGACCTTTGGAGAGGCACTCGGCAAGAGCCTCTCGATGCGCAACATCTTTGGCGTGCTCGAACGGATCGCGCCGACGGACGCGGGGGTGCTTCTCGAGGGCGAGACAGGTACCGGCAAGGACGTCCTCGCACGGTCGGTTCACGCGATGAGCCCCCGCAAGGACGAGCCGTTCATCGTGGTCGACTGCGGCGCCGTCTCATACAGCCTGATCGAGAGCGAGCTCTTCGGCCACGAACGCGGTGCATTCACCGGGGCGGTCGCGCTGCGCACCGGGGCGTTCGAGACCGCCGGGCGCGGCACTCTGTTCCTGGACGAAGTGGGCGAACTACCCCTCGATGTGCAGCCGAAGCTCCTGCGGGTGCTCGAGGCCGGTGAATACCGCCGCGTGGGCGGTAACCGCAGCCTGAACAATGAAGCTCGGATCATCGCCGCGACGAAGCGCGACCTAAAGCAGGAAGTCGAACGCGGTAAGTTCCGCGAGGATCTATACTTCCGCCTCGCCGTGGTGCCCCTCACGGTGCCGCCGCTACGCAGTCGGCGTGAGGACATCCCGCTCCTGATCGAGCACTTCCTGGAGCTCGCAAAGAAGCGGGACCCCCAGGCTTCTGAAGTGCACCTGGACAACCAGACCATCGCCGCGCTCGCTGCCCATGACTGGCCCGGAAACGTGCGGGAGCTGCGAAACGTCCTCGATAGGGCGCTCTACCTCGCAACCGCGAGCGGGGAGAGCGAGCTCCGTCTCGTCGATCTTCCGGTGAACCCCACAGCGAGCCACGGCGAGTTCAGTTTCATCGCCGGCCGCAGCTATCGCGACACCCGCACCTCTTTCGAGGCGGAGTTCGAGCGCCGCTACGTGACCTGGCTGCTAGAGCGCCATGGCGGCAACATCAGCGCGGCCGCGCGTGAAGCTTCGATGGACCGCAAGCACCTCTACGACCTGGCGAAAAAGCATGGGCTACGTGGCAAGGGCAGCAAAGACTGAAGCGGCCACGAGCGCGGTTCGGGCTGACGAACGCAGCCGAAACACCGACCGGGGCCGCCAGCGGCAGCTCTAAAACGAGGCGCCTAACCCCACGGAAGCAACCGTCGCGAAGGTATCGCTGACGTTGCCACCCGCCCAGGTGAACTCGTCGAGGTTCGTCTTGATCACGTCGAGCCCAAAGCTTGCGTCGAGGTTCAAGAACATGCCGATGATGCGGTCCCCAGGGACGCCGTGAAAGTTCATCAAGACTCGCCCACCAAGCAGGTAAGACGAGAGCGGTGAGAGCTCGCGGTCGCCGGTCCAGTACTGGCCGCGCGGACCGAACTTGGGCTCGCCACCGGTGTAGTCATCGCTCCAGAACAGCGCGCCGCTCTGGGAGTAGTAACGGCCTCGCACCAAGAGCCGAAGCCACTTCAAGATGTAGCGCTCCGCTTCGAGTTCGTAGGTTTGGCTGAGGACATCCCAGGTGTCGTTGTAACCCCGTACGCCGAGGCCAATCGCGGTGTCCACGCCCTTGATGTAGTAGCGCATGCGTAGCGCCGCAGCCCCGCGTGCGCGGTTCTCCGGGTGGTGCTCCTGAGCCAGCTGGCCACCGGCGCCAATCACTACCGCACGGTAAGGGTTTCCGAGGAACCCATGCTGCAAGCCACCCGTCAGAACAAGCTGGGTCGCCAACACGGGTGTCCAGGTCTGGGTCCACGCCCCCTGGAAGCTGTCGATATCGACGTCGTCCGTCTTACGGTCGTCGGCGCTGGTGAAGCAACCGGTGGAGCTATCCAAGCGTGGCCGCAGTGTCGGCGCCAGGCTGTCAGCGTAGTTGTAGTTACACACTTGGTCGAAGCCGCGGGAGTACGACAGCTCGAGGCGTGTGTTGCGCTTCAAGAACTCGGTAGCGCCGGTCACGCTGATCGACTGGGAGCGGTAGTCGCTCTCCATGCCGTAGCCGTAGGTAACGCTCAGCGTCGTTTCCTTGCGGCGAAGCGTGATGCCACCGCTTGCGACATGACGCACATCCGTGACCGACGCGTGGGAGACTATGTCCGGGGAAATGCCTCCCGACTTGGTCGGTTCGCTGGCGCCGGACACGATGTCCGCCTCGTAACCCGCATGCACGCTGAGAGCGTCCCAAGGCGTCACCGACAGCTTGATGGAGGGGTTGAGCACCGTCATGGCGCTGTCCGGCGACGGCTCACTGAAAACAGTGGTGCGCACGTCGACGTCAGCGACCTGGGCGCTCGACTCACCCGAACCGACCACGCCCGCCAGCAAGGCACCAACCGCGATCGACACGCAACGCATGGCGATACGTCGTGCAGCGCTCGGCTCGCGACGCGCGGCGGCTCTACTGCCAACGTTGTGGATCACGTGAGACAACTCAGACACCTACTCCGACCAACCTCTAGCTACTTCTCACTCTAACTCGCCCGCTGCAATCGCTTCAGTTGCAGCCACAACCACCACCTTCGACCGAGCCCGCGCCGAAAGACCCCTCGCGGTTCTCCAGTACGTGCTGGCGCGCGCCTTCTTCTGAGGCGTTTCCATCGAAGCGCATGATTGGATCCGCGAGGATTGCACGCTGCTCCGGGCGTACCGTGACGCACCCCACGCTGCTCGCGCAGGCGATCCCGATTACCAACAGCTTGAAGGTTTTGCTCATGGTAACGGCCTCCTAAAAGTAGGTTCCCAGCCCGCCGAAGTAGCCCTGCGTGTTGCGATAGCTGTCTTCGGTGAACAAGATCGTGTTGTTGGCCTCGATGCGAATCAAGATGCGCCAGCGCAGACTCACCAAGAATCCACCACCGGCACGCGCGTGATAGACGGTCTCGTCCTTCAGCACGAACGCGTCCTCGTTGGGGACGGTTCTATAACCGCCACCTCCGAGGTGCAGAAACGGCGAGATCGCCCAATCCGGTGCCAAATCCAGGGTTCCGCCTCCCCCGAACAAGATCCCCTTGCCCTCGGTGTTGAGATGCATCCCGACGTAACCCTCGATGGCGAACGCGGGCGCGAGCACCAACGCCGGACGCACCTCGGAGTAGCCGTTCTTGTCGAACAAACCCGCCATGATGGCGAAGCCCGCGCGTGTGTTCTCGAGCGCGGGGGGGGAGAAAAAGCCGGGCGTCCCTGGGCGATCCACTTCGTCCTCACCGATCGCCACCGGCTCGACGGTGTCGCCCAGCACATAAGCCGTGCGCCCGTCTTCCAGCGTGACCTGCAACCAGAAACCGTTGCCCTCGCGTCCGCTGATCAGGAACGCCTCACCCCTTTCCGCGCGGTAAATAACGCGGTAGGTGATACCGGGGCCGCTGCGCAGCTCGGTCTCTGCAACGATCACGCGAGCAAACGCGTCAGGTTCTTCCTGAGCGTGTGCAACGGCAGGCAACACCCCGAGCCCGAGCAGGCAGACTAGGGCCGCAGCCGCGCGGTTGAACTTGGAGGAAGTGCGAGTTCTCATTGGCTGGAGAAACGCTCGGCCCAGTCCCGAATCACCTGTGCATCCGGGCTGTTGGGGGCGAAAATCTGCCGTGGGTGCGCCGTCGTTCCGGTGGGACGATTGAACAACGGAGCGAGGTCCGGGTCGCGTCGCATCTGGGTCTGCGCCGCCTGGTAGTTATCGCGCGCCGTGTTGTTGGGCGTGATCGAGGGCGAGCCGTTCTGGCAGCTGTCGCCCACCAGGGGCGAATAGTCACGCAGGCGGAAGTTGGTCACGTTGAAGTGGCACCCGCCCGCGGGATCGGAACCGGAACCCGGTCCGCAGCTGTTCTTGAAGAGCACTGGCTCCACTTCGCAGAAGTAGAAGTCCTCATCGAAAACGATGTCGGCGATCTGGAAGTCCTGACCGGCGTCGACCGTCGTGCACGCGCTGCTCGGAACCAAGGACAGGAGCACAAGGGAACCCAACGCGAGGCGCAGACCTACGCCTCCGAACCACCTCGCGACCCAAGCCAGGGAGTGCCCTCCGGAACCAGCAGCCTCCGAGCGCCGATTGCTCAACCGCGCCTTTACTGCCCCACGCCTCGCCGCCGAGACCCGCAACCTCACGTCCTGGACGCTATCACAAACCTCGAATGAGGACGGGGGTTTGCACCGGCCCCGAGTACGAATGAGATCGAAGCGCACACTGAGACCCACATAAATAAACACCCGCGACACCAAGTCCTTGAAGACGGCGGCCCGTGCGGCTAATCAGTTGGCCCCTTCAAGCGGAGGTAGTAGGTTATCCTACATCGTCACACCTCTTATTCCTGGACGGATCCGAAAGCCTGACAGGAAGTGGCGTAGAGCACTCAAGCTCCCCTGCTCGAGACGGAGACGCGATGAAGCTGAATTTCTGGTACCTCGCCGCCCTGCTCCCCCTGGCCCTCGTGCTCTCCAAGAGCGCCTTCGGAGCGCAATTCGCGGTCATCGGCATCACTCTCGGGATCTTCTTCGGCACCCTCTCGTTGCGTAAGCCCCGTCCTGCCGACGCGACGGCTACGGGAACCAATCCGAGCGTCTAGTTCGTCGTGTCCCGCGGCCGCATGCTACGGATTGGCCCTGGGTCGTTTTCCGTTTGGCCTACAGGCTGAGCGTCGGCGGAGAGTTCGGTGACCGAAGGAGCGACGCCCAAGCCTGTAAGGGACCCGCGAACGGCGAACGAGCACCGACTGGCGCTCGACCGTGCGCGCGGCGAAGGGCTCGGACGCGTCAAGCGTCTGGATGAGTTCTCGCTTCACGACACCGAAGCGATCCGCATCATCCTCCAGGGCGGTTCAGTCATCGACTGGCATCGTCTGAATCTGGAGTCGGTGGAGCAAGCGCGAGGCTTGCTCATCAATCACGATCTCGACCCCGACGATCGAGTGGATCGTGGCTACATCGAGTACATCAAGCGCGAGGCCATCGCCTACTTGAGGCGAAACTTCTCCTTCGCGATCCCGCGCCCGGTGGAACAGATGGGGATGGAGGAGCTGATGCTCCTTGCCTCGGGGAAAGGGCACCGCCAGCTCTGCGCCTGCACGATTCTCAAGGCCGTGCAGATCATCAACCACCTGACTGGCCGCGAGCTTCTATTTCGCCTGCCGGTCAGCGACCGTGAGCTGTTCCACCTAGTCGAAGAGAAGGTGTATCGCGTCGTCGGCATGATGCTGAGCCAAGGCTTCCCCATCACCGAGTTCATGGGGGGTCGCAAGAGCCTCGACTCCATGTACACGAAGCTGCTCAGCAAGTCTGAGTCCACCGCGGCAGCGATTTACGACAAGCTACGCTTCCGCATCGTCACCCGCGAGCCGGCTGATCTGCTGCCCGTGCTGCTTTACCTCACGGAACAGCTCTTCCCCTTCAACTACGTCGTTCCAGGGGAGAGCGTAAACAGCATCGTCGATCTGACGCACTACATCGAGTCGCATCCCCAGCTGTCGCGCCATTCCAAGGATCTCCAGCAGCCGCTGGATCCAAGCGCCAGCCAGAACCGTTTCAGCGCGGATACGTATCGCGTCATCAACTTCATTGCTGACATGCCCGTTCGCGTGCCGCCGCAGATCATGGAGCTTGCGCCCCCCGGCTCTGAAGACCTGGGGCGGACTGTCTACATGTTGTGCGAATTCCAGCTGCTGGACTCCCACACCGAGGCGAAGAACGAGGCTGGTGAAGCGAGCCACGACGCCTACAAGGCTCGCCAGCGCGGAGCCGTCGCGCGGCGCTTGCGCCTCGGAGCACGCGCCGCGACGCGGCCGGTGCGCGCGCAGCCAGCTGCAACCGAGTCGCGTCCCGACAACGAGCCAGTGCCCGCGAGCACCGCCAAGCCTCCTCGCCGAGGGAAGAACCCGGTCGGCGGCCCGCCGGTGCCACCGGCCACTCGCCGCAAGAGCCACAAGTCCCGCAAGCGTCGCCGCTGAGGCATCCCGCAGGCGGGAGTCTGAACAGCGTGCGCTAAGCACGCGGACCGGCGCCCAGGACGCGAGGTGGAATCCGTCAGTCGCAGCGGAACTCCCCCGCCCTGCAACGGCACCAGAAACGTGCGTCTCGGCCGCGAGACGCGTTGCCCCACGCTTCCCAACCCTGTACGGATCCCTCATGCGAATTCCCGCTTCGAGGATCCCAGCGCTTGCCCGCGACATGACGAGCTCGCTGATGTCCGATGGTGACGTTGAATCCGAGTCTCCAGCGGAGCTCCAGAAGGACATTGAGGCCGTGCTCACGCAGTACATGCGCGACGAACAGGCGGTCACCGATCGCGCCCGTGAGCTGCTGGACGCGCGCCGGCTACCAACCTCCGAGCTCGGCAAGATGAAGCGATTGGTCGCCGACGAGCGCAAGTTCAAGCTCGGCGACGAAGCGGTCGACTACATCCTCGATCAACTGATCGAGTTCTTGATGCACAGCAACAACGTCGACGAGATCTACTGCGAAGACGTTGTCCTGCGTCGCAAGCTGCGCCTGCCGCTACGCCAGCTGCTCGCCGCCGAGCAGAACCTGGAGCAGGAAGTCCGCGGCCAACTCAAGCACGTCAAGGAGGGCACCGCCGTCTGGGACGTCGAGTACAAGCGCATGATGGAGGACATCAAGCGCCGCAAGGGGCTGTGATCCGAGCTGCGATCCCCGCTGTGGTCCGGTTAGGGAGGAGTGCCGCATGCGCAGCATGACCGGCTTCGGTTTCGGAGAAGCCGACCTGGATGGCGGGCGGGTCGTAGTCGAGATCCGCAGCCTGAATCATCGATTTCTGGACGTCAGGGTGCGTCTCCCTGCGGATCTCCAGGAGCAAGCCTCGTTCTTGGAGCAACTCGCGCGCGCAGAACTCGGACGAGGTCGCTACGACATCGGAGTGCGCGTGGAGGGCGGCGCCCAGACCCGCATGTTCTCCGAAGAGCGAGCGCGCAACGTCTACCACTCGCTGGCTCGCCTGAGAGACGAACTCGCCCCCGGCACGGAGCTGCCCGTGAGCGTCCTCGGACAGCTCTCACACCTCATCACCGCTTCCCCCGCGGATACGGAGACCCCGGTGCAGGCCGCGCTGGCGTCAGCCATGAAGTGCGCCCTCGCCGCGCTGCAAGAAATGCGTGAGACCGAAGGGCAAACCTTGTGCTCCGAGCTGGAGGCGCGCCTGGGAAAGGCGCGGGAGGCCTCACAGCGCATCGCGGAGCGCGCACCGGAGGCGATCGCGCATCAGCACCAACGCTTGAAAGAGCGGGTCGCGAGGCTGCTGAGCGACACCGGAGTGCAGCTCGATCCAACGCGCCTGGCTCAGGAAGTCGCGCTCCTTGCTGACAAGAGCGACATCACTGAAGAGCTCGTACGCCTCGACAGTCACTTCGATCAGTTCGCGAGTCTGCTCGAAGATCCCCAGGCGGTCGGGCGCCGACTGGACTTTTTGCTGCAGGAAATGGCACGAGAGTCGAACACTATTGGTGCCAAGAGCCAGGACGCCGGTCTCAGCCACTTGGTGGTCGAGCTCAAGGCGGAGGTCGAGCGGCTGCGGGAGCAGGTTCAGAATGTCGAGTGAGCACTCAAGCGCAGATCGAGCTGCGGCCGGCGGCGGACCGTTGTTGTTGATCTTGTCGAGCCCATCGGGCGCCGGGAAAAGCACCCTCACCCGGCGGGTGCGCGACCAAATCGAGAACCTCGAGTTCAGTGTGTCTCACACCACTCGTGCGCCGCGTCCGGGGGAGCAAGACGGCCGCGAGTATCATTTCGTAACGCGCGAGCAGTTCGAGTCCGACGTGCGCGCTGGGCGCTTCCTCGAGTGGGCTGAAGTTCACGGAAACCTCTACGGCACGAGCGTCGCCGAAGTCGAGCGGGCGCAACACGCCGCCGGCGTGATCTTCGATGTGGATCACCAAGGCGCACGCATGATCAAGGCACAGCGACCGGACGCCGTGGGCGTCTTCATCCTGCCTCCGAGCATGGAGATTCTGCTGGAACGCCTACGAGGTCGCGCGAGCGAGGACGAAGCCACGGTGCAGCGCCGATTTCGCGTCGCCCGGGAGGAAATCGCGCACTATGGCCTGTTCGACTACGTCTTGGTCAACGCCGACCTCGACAAGGCCACGCTGGAACTGACTAGCATTTTCCGCGCTGAATGGTGCCGGCGTCGGCGGGCTGCACAACACGCCGAGCGGCTGTTGTCCGCGGCGCGTGACCTCCCAAAGTCCGCGCTGCTCGCTCCAGAGTCCGCCGATTGATCTAGCGGGCGACACCATGTTAGGCCCACGACCCGTGAGTTACGTTCTTGGGGTCATTGGCGGCAGTGGTATCTACGACATCCCTGGCCTCGAGTCGGTGCGGGAACACCGCCTGTCGACTCCCTTCGGCGACCCCAGCGACGCGGTGACGGAAGGCACGCTGCGCGTCGACGGTAGCGAGGTGAAGCTACTCTTTCTGCCTCGGCACGCGCGAGGTCACCGGGTCTCTCCGTCCCATATCAACTACCGTGCGAACATCTGTGCGCTCAAGCAACTCGGCGCAACCCACGTCGTCAGCCTGTCTGCCGTTGGCTCGATGCGTGAGGAGATAGCTCCCGGTGATGTGGTTTTGGTGGATCAGTACATCGACCTGACCAAGCGGCGCACGTCGACCTTCTTCGACCAGGGCGTGGTCGCCCACGTTGGCTTCGCCGATCCGGTGTGCAGCCTCTTGGCGGAGCAAGCCGCAGCGGCGGTCGAGACCGCTGGCGGCAAGGTGCACCGCGGCGGAACCTACGTCTGCATGGAAGGTCCCCAGTTCTCTACCCGCGCGGAAAGTCAGCTGTATCGCAGCTGGGGTGTCAGCGTGATCGGCATGACCGCGATGCCCGAAGCGAAGCTCGCTCGGGAAGCGGAACTGCCCTACGCCACCATCGCGTTCGCGACCGACTACGACTGCTGGCACGAGACGGAAGAGGACGTCAGCGTCGAGGGCGTGCTCGCGGTGCTCCGCCAAAATGCGGAGCTTGCAAAGGCCAGCGTGAAGGCGCTAGCAACAAAACTGCCGGATCCGCAGCAATCGGTGGCCCATGAGGCGCTGAAATTTGCGCTCATCACCAGCCGGGACCACATCACAGCGGCCGACCAGCGTCGGCTGGGGTGGCTCCTCGACCCTTACCTCTGAACGACCTTGGCGCTGCCCGCGCGGGACCGCGAATGACTTTGCGGTTCGGCCACGGGCGCCGATCTGCCCCTGAGCAGCGCACCTCACCCCCAAACCCGAGAGAAGACGAAGCATGACCCGAGATATCCAGAGCTCCGACCCCGTTTTGTTGGTCGGTTCGATGGCCTTTGACGACCTGAACTTGCCCACTGGCGACTTCAAGGACGTGGTTGGGGGCTCCGCCACCTACGCCGCGATGGCGGTGACCCTGTTCGCCCCGGCACAGATCGTTGCCGTCGTCGGCGACGATTTCCCCGAGGCAACGCTTGAGGAGCTGCGCGAGCGCGGCGTGGACACCAGCGGCGTGGAGCGCGCGAAGGGCAAGACCTTCCGCTGGGTCGGCAAGTACGCCGCCAACCTGGCGAGCCGTGAGACCCTGGACACGCAGCTCAATGTATTTGCGGATTTCCGTCCGAAGCTCCCGGAGAGCTACACGAACACGCCCTTCGTCTTCCTCGGCAACATCCACCCAGAGCTCCAGCTCGAGGTGTTGAGCCAGGCGAAGAGCCCCAAGTTCGTCGCCGCGGATACCATGAACTTCTGGATCTCTGGCGAACGCAAGAGCCTGGAGAAGGTGCTCGCAAAGGTGGACGCACTCACCATCAACGATGAGGAGCTCCGCCAGCTCGCAGAGGAGCACAATATCCGCAAGGCAGCGGCCAAGGTGCTCAAGATGGGCCCGAAGACCTTGGTGGTGAAGCGCGGCGAATACGGCGCGATGCTCTTCGACTCCGCCGGCGTCTTCTTTGCGCCCGCCTTCCCCCTCGAGGACGAAGTGGATCCCACCGGTGCCGGCGACTCTTTCGCTGGTGCGCTATTTGGCTTTCTCGCCCGGGAGAAGCGCGTGGATGCCCGCACGCTGCGCCTGGGGCTGCTCACCGCCGCCAGCGTGGCTTCCTTCAACGTTGAAGGAGTTGGCAACGCCGCCCTCGGGAAGCTCACCCGTGAGCGCCTCGCCGAGCGCCTGGCTGAGCTGACGCAGTTGGTGCGGGTCGAGTAGCAGACAGGACGTCATGCATCTGCGGACGCCAAACGGCTGTTTGGCGTCCGTTTTGTTTTTCAGCCGTGTTACGCTCTCGCGCCGACGGTGCTTCGAGAAACTGCGACGCACGGGATACGGCCTTCGAGGGAGCTTAGAGCGATGTTGGGACGCGTAGCTTGGGTGATGAGTGTTGCGGTGGCGCTAGGCCTGTGCGCGGGCGCCTGTGGCGGCAGCGATGACAGCTCCGGCAGCGGTGGCAACGGAGGCAGCGGGGGCACCGCCGGAACGGGCGCGACTGGCGGCTCTGGCGGCGGCGTCTCGGATCACCCTTGCCAGCCCAAGGAAGCCGGCTGCTACGCAGCGGGCACGTCCGGCCCTGGCGCGGCGTGCATGGCTCGCCGAGACAACTCAGCGCAAGACGTGCTGCAGCTGCGGGTGACCCAGCTCGAGCTCAAGGAGCCGGCAGCGCTGCGTCAGCCGTTCCTGCAGAACTCAGTGATCACTCCGAAGATCACACCCAACTCGCCGGAGTGTTTCCAGTTCGGAGACGCCCAGTTCAACATCCTGTTCTCCTACGACACCACGACCATGAAGGTGACTCAGGGCGCCGGAGAGCCCCAGGCGCTGATCGGAGCGCTGAACGATGGCACCTGCTACGCGCAGTTCACCGACGGACCTTCTGGTGCGGAAATCAAGCCAGTCGAGACGGACTTCACGATCGACGGCAACACGTACACCGCGGTGTTCCCCGATATCGCGGTCCCGATCTACCTCGAGGACTCGAAGGACAACTACGCGCTCCTGCCACTGCATGAGCTCGAGGTCACGGCGACGCTGAGCGACGACAAGAGCTGCGTCGGCCGCTACGTCCCGGAGAACCTGGACGAGACTCAGGGCTGCTCCGCCAAGGAAGGCGCGTTCGCCTACGAAAACGCGGGCACCTACAAGGGCTACGTGACCGTCGAAGAGGCGGACACCGTGGACATCACGAGTCTCGGGTACTCCCTCTGCGTCCTCTTGAGCGGCAACGTGAAGCGTTGGCAGAACAAGCCCGCTGGCGCGACCATCGGCCGTTGCGACGGCAGCCAGGGCTTCATGGAAGAGAACGGCTTCCCCAAGGGCAACTGGTGCTCGAGCACCAACTCGGCCGCCACAGATACCTGCTTCGACGCTTGGCTGATCGAGAGCAGCTTCGCCGCAGCGGGCGCGACCATCAACGGCGTCTGCGGCGGCTGACGGCGAGCCACATCGGGCAGCAGCTGATTCACGAGGGAGGTGCTCGAACCGGAGCACCTCGTTTCAAGAGCTTCCGCGCCGGGGATCCCTGGGCATTCCTGGCTTTTTTTGGGGGGGAGGCGGCACCGCACCGGGGACGCGCCGCGATTGCGTAGCCACGTGACAATTGGCGGCTCCGGGCGCGCAAGCTCGATCCAAGCCGCGCCTCCGATCGTAAGCTGAGACGATGAGTGAGGAACCGGTTTCGGAGTCGCAGCGCTTCCGCCGCCAGCACCGAGAGCTAATGCGTCTCGCTGGTGAGCTGTTGAGCTACTGCGAGCCGACCCGGGTCCGAGAGCAGGCCGCGGAGGTACGCACGGCGTTGGTTCGCTTCACCGGCAAGCTCCGTATCCACGCGGCAATGGAAAACGACGCGGTCTATCCGCGACTGATGAACCACTCACGAGAAGACGTGCGAAAGAAGGCCCAGAGCCTGTTCGCCGAGGTGGGCGACCTGTACAAGCGCTTCGACCGCTACTCCAAGCAGTGGCACGACCTCGAGCGCTTGAAGAGCGAGCCACACCGATTCCTCGAGGAAACCCAAGAGATGCTACGCGCGCTCGGCATGCGCATGATGCGCGAGGACGCAGAGCTGTACCCGCTGGTCGACGAAGTCGGCTGAACGCCACCCTCCAGATCTCCTCACGGGAAAGTGTGCCGCAAGCGCGGGGCACTCAGCTCTAGAGAGCATGGGTCAGACGACCCTCGAGGGCTGCCGCGCGCCAGCTAACCCTCGAATAATACGCATGAAATTTCCGCTGTAAGGGAGATCACAAAACCCTCGTTACACTGGCTCGTCTAAGGGCTGTTCGCTCGGCAGCCCGAGCCGGTTCGCGAGTCATCGCACCAGAGGGGAGATCGGATGAGTTCGATCGCGTTGGTTGGTCCTGAGATCGAAGAGAACTTGAGCCTGCGCTACCTCGCCGCGGTGCTGGCGGAGGCAGGCCACGAGTCGGACATCGTGCCCTTCAATCAAGACGGGGACTTTGGCGCCGCTCTCGAACACATCCTTGCGACTCAGCCGGATCTGGTCGGGATCTCCCTGGCGTTCCAGTGGCGAGCGAGCGATTTCCTCGCGCTGGCGGTCGCGCTCCGAGAGCGCGGCTACACGGGACACATCACGGTGGGCGGGCACTTCGCTACGTTCACGGCGCTCGAGCTGCTCGCAGATTTTCCCGAGCTCGACTCCGTGGTTCGCCAGGAGGCCGAAGGCACCTTGCTCGACTTGGTCGAGCGCCTGGCAGAAGGCGCTGACTACCTGGATCTGGCGGGACTCGCCGTGCGCGGAGAGGACGGAGCGCCGCGAAAGAACGCGGATCCTCGCCTCCCCGACTTGGCCAAGTTGCCGCGCCCGGACCGCCGAGGAGAGCCGGCGAGCTGTTTCGGTCATGGGATTGCGCCCTTGGTTTCCAGTCGGGGCTGCTACGCCAACTGCTCGTTCTGTTGCATTGCCGCGTGGCACGAGCAGAGCCTCCCGGGCAAGCGCTACCGCGTGCGAGATCCCGAAGAGGTAGCCAAGGAGATGGTCGCCCTCCAGCGCGACCGCGGCATCGATATCTTCGTGTTCCACGACGACAACTTCTTCGTCCCAGGACACAAGAAGAACCGTGAGCGCTTCACGGCGCTGGCCGACGCCCTGGAGCGCCACGGCATCGGCCCCTTCGCGACCGTGGTCAAGGCGCGCCCCACGGACTGCGATCCCGAGGTGTTTCGCATCCTGAAGCAGCGGCTGAACTGTATCCGTGTGTACATCGGCATCGAGACGGACACCGACCAAGGGCTCGACACCCTTCAGCGTTGGAGCTCCACCAAGCTGAACAAAAAGGCCATCGAGCTGGTGCGCGAGCTGGATCTGTACACCTGCTTCAACATGCTGATCTTCGATCCGGACACGGACCTAGAGAGCCTCGACGCCAACACTCGGTTCATCCGCTGGGCGGGTGAGTTTCCCTCGAACTTCGGGCGAGTCGAGCTGTATGCGGGCACTCCCTTGCTCTCGCGCATGTTGCAGGAAGGGCGCTGTCGCGGCGACTACATGCAGTGGGACTACTCCCTGGCGAGCCCCGAGGTCGAGCGAGTCTTCAACCTCAGCATGCAGTGCTTTCACGCACGGAACTTCGGAGACGGCGCGCTAGCCAATCGCATCATGGCCACGCGCTTCGACGTCGAGGTTTGCCAACACTTCCACCCCGATCGGTTCCGCGAGGAATGGATGCAACGGGGTAAGGATCTCAGCCGTCGCCTCGCCAGCGATACGGCAGATGGCCTGGAGGAGATCCTGCAGCACGTTCGCAGCCAGCCGCAGAGCGAAGATGCGGAGCTGGTCGCGCGGCTCACGCCAGGTCTCAGGCAGACGGAAGAGCAGGTCTTCGAGGCCGCTCGTCAGCTCGCCAGTGAGTTGCTCAGCGCCGTCGGTCAGGGGCGCCCGCTCACCGTGCTGGGAGATCGCGTCGCGACGCCCCTGCAGAATCAGCGCGGCCCGAGCTTCGTGGAGGCGAACCTTGTCTGAGCCCAAGCATCCGAAACAGCTGATGCCCGAGGTGCTCCCGGCGCCTCGGCCGAACCGTCCGGGCAGTCCCCGGGCGCGCACGGTAGGACAAATGCAGCGCCTCCTCGCCCTTGCTGCAACGGGCGCCAGCGTCAGCGCGTGCGCCAAGACCCCACCGAAGACCGACGCCGGCGCCATCGAGGTTCCCGCGCAGCCTCCCGCGAGCGGTGACACCAAGGGCGAAGGCGACCCGGACATGCCGCCGCGGAGCGATCCCTCTGCCAAGGAACCCATCCCGCCGCCGGAGCCGCCCACTGGTTACGCGGTGGTCGATCCGATGCCGCCACCGGCACGCTGCATGGGCCTCGCAGGCACCATCTCCGTCGGTATCACGTGGAAGGGCAGGCTGATGACGGTGACCCTCGGCAAGCCCAAACAGAGCGGCGCGAAGTACGAAGCGAGCGAGCCACCAAGCGTTTCCGCGGGGCAATTAAAGAAGCACACGATCAAGCCGGACTCCGTGACCCTCGAGATAGACGTGCCACCCGGCACCCGCATGGTGTTCGCCAGCGTCGCCGTGAGCTGCCCGGCAGGAAACCAACACGTGTCCCTGGAAATCGGCTCCCCGAGCGGCCCCGTCGCCCCGGGCTCCACGCGCGTCAACGCCACGGACAGCTGGTAATGGAAAACAATCCCAAGAAGCGTCGGCGCCTGGCCCTCATGCCCGAGGTGCTGCCCGCCCCTCCCCCGCCCGGCAGGCTCAACCCGCGAGAGCGCACCCTGAGATCGCTCGGGCGACTCGCCGCCGCAGCGGCGGCTGCAGCGAGCCTCAACGCTTGCAAGGAGACGGGCTGTGGCAGCAGCGGGGGCTACGCGGTCGTCGACCCGATGCCGCCCCCAGCGAAGTGCGAAGGGCTAGTCGCTACGATTAGCGCGTTCACCGGCTGGGATCCGTCGGGAAACATCACGCTGCGGCTCTCCAAGCCCACCATGGCGGGCGCGATGTATCAGCTCCCCGCAACGAGCGACGCCGGCGCTGATGCTCGAGCGCCGGCGCCCAGCACCAGCGCAGCGCCTAACGCCAGCACGGCGCCTAACGCCAGCACCGCGCCTAACGCCAGCACAGCGCCCAGCAGCAGCGCTGTCCCTGCCCCAGACGCCGGGCCCGACGCCGCCCCGGCAGTGGGTCCCGTAGCCAGCGCGATCCGGGTTCAACACGGCACGCTCCTGGGTGTCACCCAAAGCGGCGGTGGGCTGGTGCTGCAAATCAAGCCAGACACCGCGGCGACCTACGTCGCAGTCGAGCTGCCTGCGACCTGCCCGGCTGGGGATCAGAGGGTGCTTGCAGAGATCCGCATCAAGCCCGGCATGCCCAAGCCGACCCTCAGCGTCGCGCTCTACGACCAGACCAACTACTGATCCACCAGCATACGCGCGGCGGCGTTTCCCCGACGGAGTTCGAGGTGTACCCTTGAGCCCAAATGGAACCGGGGGCTGGGTTCTTCGGGCAGACGCGCATGCGTCTGGCCCGTTTGACCGCAGAGGGAGAAGGCGGGCTCAGGCGAGCCCTACTTCAAGCTTGCGCGACGAGTTCGCGTGCGATCAACGTCGAGCGCGTTGCAGCGTGGTTCTTCAACCACGACCGGTCGCAGCTGATCTGCGGCTGTCAGTTCGAGGGTTCCGGGGAACGGGAGAGCTCGGGCGCGATCATCGATCTCACCAAGCTGCCGAACTACACCGCCGCGCTGGAGTCTCACCGGGTGATCCTCGCGAATGACGCCCGCACCGACCCCGACACCAGCGAGCTGACCCAGCAATACTTGATTCCCCACGGTATCACTTCGATGCTGGATGCTCCCATCTTTCGTTTCGGTGAGGTCGTAGGCGTGGTCTGCCATGAGCACGTGGGCGAAGCTCGCACTTGGACGACTGCAGAGCGAGACTTTGCCGCCTCGGTAGCGGACGTGCTGGCCGTGCTGCTCGAGCAAGCGTCGCGCGTCGAAGCCGAGCTCACGCTGCGCGAGCAACGGGAACGCCTCGCGGCCCTCGAGCGAATGGAGGCGCTCGGCAAGCTCAGCGCCGGCGTGGCCCACGACTTCAACAACGTGCTTAGCGCGATCATGCTCGGCCTGGATGACCTGGGGCGCTTCGCAGGTGCTGGGGAGGCACCGGAGATCCTCTCAGAGCTGAGAGACGTCGCGTTGCAAGGCAAACGCATCTCCGACCAACTGATGACGTTCGCCCGCTCGGGTCCCCACGCGCCGCAGGTCATCGATCTGGGCCAGGCGCTGCGAGACATGACCAAGCCCCTGAACGCTTTGTTGCGTGGGACTCACCGCCTCGACGTTGCCGTCCATCAAGACGACATGCGGGTGAGCGCCGACCCTGCCCAGCTCGACCAGGTCGTGATGAACCTGGTCGTCAACGCGCGGGACGCGATGCCCGATGGTGGCACCGTCAGCGTAGCGCTAGACGGCACCACCACCGTGGTGGAGCTGACGGTGCGGGACACCGGCAGCGGGATTCAACCGGAGCTCGTCGAGCGCATCTTCGAGCCGTTCTTCACCACGAAAGGCCACGGAAACGGCCTCGGGTTGTCCACGGTGCACAGCATCGTGCAGCAAAACGGTGGAGACATCGCCGTCGAGACCGGCAGCCAAGGCACCACCTTCACGATCCGTCTGCCGCGGGTCAACGACTGAGCGGCGCTCCTCCCCCCAAAAAGAAAAGCCGCACGCCGGATAACGGCACTCGACCTGACGCCGATGCGGCTCTCTGGCATCACTGGGGCGAGCACTGAGTGATCACGCACGAGTCGACTACGCCAGCCTCGTAGGCGGTGGTGCTTGCGATTTGAATCGAGTTCGCCATGTGCTCCGTGCAGTTGTCCAAGCCACGGATCACGGCTTCGTCTTCGGTCGCGCCCCAGTTCCCACCATCAGCGGCCCTGGCCTCACAGCTACCCGGCGCATCGCAT
Source organism: Polyangiaceae bacterium (assembly GCA_020633205.1). Classification (NCBI taxonomy): domain Bacteria; kingdom Pseudomonadati; phylum Myxococcota; order Polyangiales; family Polyangiaceae; species Polyangiaceae bacterium. Next base: position 76,190 of record JACKEB010000022.1, on the reverse strand, counting down.
ACGTAGTAGTTCCCCGAGGCAAAGCAGAAGTAGCCGTTTTCCCCGAAGTCGTTGCGACAGGCGTCCCACTCGTCGGGGCAGGCGCTCATCGTGCAGTAGATATCCTGGCAGTCCGCCGCGGCGCCACACTCGCCCATCGCATTGAACAGCTGCCGCCCGTGTTCAGTTGCGCTCGCGATGCAGCCATCGACGCACGCCAGATCCCCACAGGCTTTCGCGCACTCAACGGTCGGTGCGCACCCCGGCGTACCAACCCCGCTGCTACTGCTGCCACCACTGCCGGAGCCAGCGTTTGAGCTGCCTCCGCTGCCAGAGCCGGCATTCGCGCTGCCACCGCTAGCGGCAGAGCCAGCGCCGCCTGCTGCGCCCTGTCCGCTCCCGCCGGAACCGCTAGCGCCACCGGTTCCGCTGTCATCCGCTGCCTCCGTCACGCAGCCACCGCACACCCCAATCAAGCCAAGAACCGCCGCACACCGCCAAAACCCAGTCATTCTTGCCTCCGAACCCAAGATCCACCTCGCGCCAATTCGCGATAGCAACCCTATTGTGATTAAAGAAAAGCAATTGACAATATAAATCGTCTCGCGAATTATCTTGGGGGTGAGCAAGACCCACAAGAAGTCCTCACGCGCCTACAAGAGTCCGCTGCGCGAGGCGCAAGCGGAGGCGACTCGTGAACGCGTCGTGGAGGCCGCGATTCGACTCATCGCGAAAGACCCAACGACGTTCACGATCCCCGGTGTTGCGAAGAGCGCTGGCGTGTCTCAGCCGACCGTTTACCGCTTGTTCCCTGACAAGGAATCACTGACGGACGCCGCACGTGAAGCCGTACGGAAACGCGCGGGGGTGGACCCTTCACCCAGCATCGGCAGCGAGGATCTCATCAAGCGCCAGATCCACAGCATCCTCCGCATGAGCAAGGAGCCTCCGGAGGTGCTCGGCGCCCTTGGGCCGTTGAACTCCGCGCAGCTCAGCGATGCCGGTTTGCAGGAGCGTCACGCCTACATCGCGACGGCGTTGAGAGAAGAGCTAAGAGGCGTACCTACGCTCACCCGCCGCAGGGTGATCCACATCATCAACATGCTCTACTCGTCATCAGGCGCCGGCCTTCTCTGGCGCTATCACCTGATGAACGAGGAGGGCGCGGACTCGTTCGCCTGGCTCTGCCGAGCGCTGATTGAGGCCGCACAGCGGGAGGGAAAGAAATGAGCGCAAACGTCAGCTGGGAACGCCCAGGACCGGGCACTTGGGAGTTCGACGCCAGCCACCAAGCAGAACCTTTCGGGCGCTACACGGACACGCTGATGTGGCGCGCCACAGAGCGAGGCGCCGCAACGGGTTTCCGCGAGGCAGGGCTGCCCCTCGAGACGTTGAGTTGCGCCGTGGTGAACGGCTGGTGGTACATCAAGATCAAGCCCCTTGGCGGCCCGGAAGAGGGAGGTGGCACGCCGCCGGCTTTCGTCTTCTGGCTGTTGTTCAACCTGCACCCAGAACTGCGCCGTCGACGCAAGACCGCGCGCCGCTTCATGTCGGAGCGGCGCTGGGAAGAAACGGCACGGAGTTGGTTCGCGGAACGCCGCGCCCCCTTCGTTCAGCGCATCGCAGCGCTGCAGAGCGCGGACCCGCGCGAGCAGACGGATGAAGCATTGTGCGAACTCTTGGAGCGCACACGCGCGCTATTCGAGGAGCTCGTCGAAGTACACTTCAGGGCGGTGCCGGGGTGTGCCATCCCGATTGGAGACTACCTGGTGCATAGCGAGGCTTGGGGTGGGATCTCTGCAAGCCAAGCGATGCGTGCGCTCGCTGGCTTCACCGACGCCACGACGGAGCCCTTGGCCGCGCTTGATAAGATCGTAGCGGCGCTGCGCAAAGAAGGTCGCATCGGGTGGCTCGCAGACAAGGACGCGGTGAGCACCCTCGAGCGACTGCGCGCCGGCGACAGCGAGAGCGCACGGCTCTTGCGCGCGTACAGTCGTGACTTCGGCGTGAGGATCGCCACGGGTTACTCGGTGCTCTGCCCGACGTTCAACGAAATGCCCCAAATGATGCTAGGCAACCTACGTCGGCGGGCGGAGCACGACAACAGCGCAAACCCGGCGCGCGCACGCGCTGAGCATGCCGCGGCCGAGCTCGAGCAACGGATCCCCGCGGAACATCGCAGCGCTTGGCGCGAAATGCTGGGGTCCGCGCGACGCGCTGGCGACCTGCGTGACGATGACGGCGGTCTATCCATGGCAGTACTGGGCATTGCCCGGGGACTCGTCCTGGAAGCCGGCGAACGCCTGGTGAAACAAGGACGCGCCAGCGAAGCTGAAAGTGCGTGCGACTTGACCACAGAAGAACTGGTCGGTGCGCTGCGCGGCGAGGGGCCCTCCAAGCAGGTGATCGACGGGCACACAGCGAACCGCAGACGCTGGGCTGTGCTCACCCCACCAAACCACCTCGGCCCAGCGCCAGAACCACCCCCCATCGCATCCTTCCCCGCGGATGTACGTCGCGTGGTCGCGGCGATGTTTGCCTTCGTCAGCCGCTTCGGCGCCGATGCCGACCCGATCCCGGAGCAGGGCGCCTTGTGCGGCCATGGGGTGAGCCCCGGCGTCGTGCGCGGTCGCGCACGCTTGGTGCTCAGCACCGCGGACTTCGAGCGCTTCACCCCTGGGGACATTCTCGTGGCGCGCGCCACCACGCCGACGTTCAACACGCTGCTCGCAAACGCCTCTGCAATCGTGACCCAAACCGGCGGCCTCATTTCTCACGCGGCAATCGTCGCGCGCGAGTTCGGCATTCCGGGGGTAGTGGGAGTGCAGGACGCACTAGAGATCCCTGACGGCGCCTTCATCGAGGTGGATGGCGACAGCGGACGCATCGTCGTGCTCGGAGACGTGGCTCCCGACTCAGTCGCACCAGGTGCTCCGGCGCAAGACGTGCCCGAGGTCGTCGTGCCCGACCCCGAACCCGGGGCCGAGCCACAGGTCGTTCCCCTGGAGCTCGCGGAGGACGCCACACGCTGGGGAGGCAAAGCCGCGAACTCCGCACGCTTGATGCGCGCCGGCATCTTGGTTCCGCGCGGTGTGGCACTAGACTACACCGCAGCCTGGTCGATAGCTCGCGGCGACGACGCATCCCTCGCGGCAAACTGCCTGCGCAGCCTCAGCGCCCCGTACGCAGTGCGATCGAGCGCCAACGTGGAGGACTCCGCTGGTGCGAGCTTCGCTGGGCAGTTCGTGACCAAGCTCGGCGTCGGCGCCGAGGCGCTCTCCGGCGCGATCCGCGAGGTGTTCGAGTCCGCGCATGCCCCGGGCGTCCTCGCCTATCGACAACGCCTCGGGCTCGAATCCCCGGTACGCATGAGCGTTATCATTCAGGAGTTGGTGCCCGCGAGAGCCGCTGGCGTGTTGTTCTTCGAGCGCGGAAAGACCGTAGTCGAGTCAGCCTATGGCTTGGGGGAGTCAGTAGTCAGCGGAGACATCACGCCAGATCGCTTCATCCTGGATCCCGACGGCAACGTGCTTGAGTCTGAGATTGGCTCCAAGGCCAGGATGCTGGCATTCGCCAACCAAGAACTCCAAGCGTCAGACGTTGAGTCAGACGACGCAGCCCGCGCTAGCATCGATGAGCGAGAACTGAAGCTACTGGTGGCCCTTGGCGCACGGGTCAGCGCGCTCTTCGGCGGACCTCAAGACATCGAGTGGGCCTTCTCACACGATGGTCAGCTGTTCTGTCTCCAGGCGCGACCAGTGACCCGCCAGGTGTGAGCTATCGGTCGTCGCCTCACAGCGGTGGAGCGCTCGTGTGCACCCTCCGCGTTTGGCCCGGCAAAGCCTTCGCACTACGGAGGAGCATCTCACCCCACCTTCGCGCGCCGGGCCTTGTCGAGCCCCAGCTCGATTGCGCTGATCAGACCGGGACGCTTCACGAGGCGGATACGCCCGACTCCGGCCAGGCTGAGCGCGGCGTCCGCCACGCTGATCCCCATGGCAACGAGCTTCGATCCTGTAAGCACCCAGCAACCGCGCACCTGATTACGATGCGCAATCACCCACTGGGTCAAGTGGCTGCGGGCCTGGCTATCGTAGCCGGTCATCAACTCGCAATCCATGAACGCCCTGGTGTGCCGTGCGTCCCCGAAAGCTGGATCGTAGGCGTCGGTGAGTTGCCTTGCGAGCGCTGTCTCGAGACACCCGGCCACCCGAATTACGGAGACGCCCGGGGCCGGGACGAAGAGCTCGACCGCCCCACGCTCCGAGCGCGCCGACAGCGATTCGCTCCGCAACGCGCGGGCGGGAAGCGTTCCCCATACCGGCTCGAAACTCACGTCGCGCAGTCTAGCGCAAGCCAAGTGAAACTCCGAGTGCAGCTCCGTGCGAGCGGACTGCGATACCGCACGGCAGGATGCGACCGCGTGTTTCCCCGCTGGAAACTCATGCTAGAAAGGCGGCGTGCCGGAACGCTCCTCCAGCCGACCTCCCGCTGAAGCTCTCTCGCCTCCATTACGGCAGATCCGCGCAGTTTTCGACGCACGGACGGTCCGAGTCTACCAAGCGTTCTCGCCTCACATCGCGGAGCCCGCGCTGGCAACGCAGCGCTTTGTGGCGCCCTTCAAACGCGAGCGCATGACCTGGATCAAGCCGTCCTTCTTGTGGATGATGTACCGCGCCGGCTGGGGCCGTAAGCCGGGTCAGGAGCGCATCCTCGCCATCGACATCCTGCGCAGCGGCTTCGAACAGGCCCTCGGTTGGTCCGCCCTCTCGCACTACGTCCCCGACCTGTACGGAACCCATGAAGCCTGGCAACTGGCGGTGAAGCGCGCTCCCGTGCGGATCCAGTGGGACCCTGAGCGAGGCTTGAGCCATCAGCCCCTTCCCTATCGCAGCCTCCAGTGTGGCCTTCGAGGCCCGGCGGTCGCAGCCTACGTAGACGAGTGGATTCAACGCATCGAAGAAGTCACGCCGGACGCTCAGCGCATCGAAGCGCTAGTCGCTGAGAGCCGAACCCTTGCCGGTGACGCCAAGCGCGAGACGCTAGCAGACATCGACAGCCTTCTCCCCGCGGAACTTCCGTATCCACTACCACCGGAGCTCGCGGCGCGTATCGGAGCGAGTTAGCTCCCTCCCATTAATTTCCGCGCGGCATGTATCCGCCCCGCTCGACGTCGAACAACCGGCGGGGGCTCAAGCCCTGCGGGGGACGGTTTCGAAGCGGCTCACCCTGTGACGAGCTGCTTTCCCCAAGAAAGCCGCGGGTGCTGGAGGGCCACGTAGGCCGACGTCACACCTCCCCCCACCCCGATCCGACAAGGAGGCTTGTCCGTCCCCGCCAAACTGCGTTCCAAGTCCGCCAAGTATGCAAAAACTCAGCGACATTGAGATGTAACGCGTTCTGCTTTTGACCGGGGAGCCGACGGGGGCGTCGGAAAGGGATGCCTGGGTTTTGGTTGGGAATTCCGCTATGTTTCCTCGGTTCGACCAAACGACCGTAAGTCCAGGGAAAGGGCAATGATTCAGCCGGAATGGATATGCTCGGGTCCACAAGGACCGGTGCAACTGAACGGCCGATTGGTGTACCCTTGAAACGTCCTTGACCCACTTTCCTACGCTTCCCTGGGGTTGAGGGAAGCGCCGCGCGCGGCCGGGAGCCGCATGCATTGGAGCCTACATGTCACGCTGGCTGAAGTATTCTTGGTACGCCGCATTGGCTGCGCTCGGCAGCGGCTGCGCAGGGAGCTGCTCGAGCTGTTCCTCGTGCGGCGTCACCCCGCTCGATGGCGGCTTCGAAAACGCGAAGCGCATCGACAACGCCGCCAGCGTGCGGCTCACCGACTCGGGGCTGGACTTCCTCGAGACCAACGTGGGCACGCTCGCAGGCGCCGCGCTCGGAAGCAGCGGTGGAGGTGGAGTCATCACGTTCGACGTCCCAACCAGCACCGTTAACCAAACCGGCGTGAAGGTGGACGTTTGCCCGGACGGCCCGAAGCCTTCCGCCAATCCGAAGGAGTGCGTGTTTGAGTCGGACCTCACGCGTGCAAACCTGAACTTCGCGACTGCGGCACCTCACCACCTAGTCGTCACCGGGACCATCGATGCCCGTCTTGAGCGCTTGCCATTGAAGGTTACAGCGATTGGAATCCCGCTCAACCGCTACGCCGTGCTGAACAACGGCGGCAACTGCAACGGCAACGACTGGGCTACAATTCGCGTAGATGCCCGCATCAGTTTGGAGACCGAAACCGACCCAGCTCATGCCGCTCGGCAGGGCTATACGCGGGTAAAGATCGAGAGTCTCAATATCAATCAGTCGGACCTCGAGGGCGCGATCAAGTTCTGCGGCGGCAGTATCCCGATCGTGGATGACATCATCAACGCGATTATCAACTCGCTCGCTGGCCAGTTCATTGGTCCGCTTGTTGACGGCCTGACCGCTCCGATCGAGGACCAGCTCTGCATGAAGCAGGACGCGGCAGCCGGCGTGAGCTGCCCCACCGGCACCACGGCAGATGGGGACGGAGTCTGCCGCTTCACCAACGGCGATTGTGTGGGCACCGCCCTCGGCCTCGACGGCAACATCGATCTCTCGGGCTTCCTGGCGAGCATTTCCCCAGGGACAGAGGGCGGCCTCGACTTCATGCTGGCCGCCGGTGGTGAAGGCACCCGCGACGACGGTAGCGGCATGCTCTGGGGTGACCTGAACCCCATCGCTGGCGGCGCGACCCTCGGCATGATGGGCGGCGCAGAGCCCCGCCCGATCACCAGCTGCGTTCCGATCGCCTCGCAGAATTTGCCCACGGGAATTCCGATCCCCGATGAGCTGACCGCCAACACCGTGAGCGACTGGACCGGCCCCGGACCGCACCTGGGGATCGGGCTCTCCGAGCGCTTCATCAACTACGCCCTCGGCAGCGCCTACAACTCCGGTGCGCTGTGTCTGGGCATCGGCAGCGACACCCTGGGCAGCCTGCTCACCAGCGACACCTTGGGCCTCTTGGTGCCTTCGCTGAAGGACATCGCGCGCCAGAAGAAGACGGCGCCTCTCGCCATCGTGCTGCGCCCCCAGACGCCACCAAGTGCGGTCGTAGGCAACGGCACGTCCCTCGAGACGGATCCGACCCTGCGCCTGGCAATGAACGAGCTGATCATCGACTTCTACCTGTGGTCGAACGATCGCTACGTACGCGCCTTCAGCGCCCAGTTCGACCTCGACGTGCCGGTCAACCTGGACGTCGACGAGAACAGCGCCCTCGCGCCAGTGCTCCAAGACATCGGCGTGGCGAACCCGACCATGTTCAACGCGCCCTTGGTGCGTGAAGACAAGCAGGCCGCTGCGGAGACGTTGGCCAAGCTGCTCGCCGGTCAGATCGGTGGGGCGCTGGGTGGTGCCATCAACCCCATCAGCTTGAACGACTCACTCGCCAGCTTGGGCCTCGCGCTGCGCATCCCTGCCAGCGTCGAGGGACAGGGCTCGCCAGGTCTACGGAAGCTCTCCAAGGGTAGCGACAACTACCTCGGGATCTTCGCGTCCCTGGAGACGGCGAGCGGCGCCTACGTCAACTTCAGCGAGACGGACGCGCGCTTGCTATCGAAGACGATTGACCCAGCTGGTCTCCGCGTGGATACGGCCACCAAGGACAACCTGCCCGCGTTCGAGCTGCAGGCCAAGAGCAGCCTGGACAGCGGCGAGCAGCCCATCGAGTACCAGTACCGCCTCGACAAGGGCTACTGGCGTCCCTGGCAGAAGAGCAGCACGATCAAGGTGAGCGACGCTGCGCTTCGCATCCAAGGCCGCCACCAGGTCGAGGTTCGCTCTCGCGTCGAAGGCGCGCCGCAGACCGTGGACCGCACACCGCCCACGGTTGAGGTGCTCGTCGACAAGAGCTTGCCGGAGATCACCCTCGGCAAGGAGCCCGTGGACGGCAAGCTCAGCATCGAGGTCTACGACGTCGTCAGCCCCACCCAGGCCCTCGAGGTGCGCTGGGCCCTGGACGACGGCGCCTTCACCGACTGGTCGAACGCCGCAGGGCTCGAGAGCATCGAGGTCGCTGAGGCAGGCAAGCTGACGGTCGAAGTGCGGGACGAGGAAGGCAACGTCGCGAGCCAGAGCCAAGCCCTGGTGCGCGGTCGAGCAGACGCCTCCTTGGCCGATGGCAGTGGCTGCAGCTGCAGCGTGCCTGGCTCCTCCAAGAGCAATCAGGCGCCCCTGGGCTTGCTGGCGGTGGGCGCCATGGCACTCGGCTTCGGTCTGCGTCGTCGCCGCAAGGGCCAGGGCCCAAAAGCGGATGCGGAGGCTGACACATCAGATGCGGTCTCCTCGGACGCTGACTCGTCGGATGCTGAGGACTTCACCCCGAGTGAGCTGACGGCTGCCAAGCGCCGCCGTCGGCTACACCGCCTAGCGCAGATCGGCCTGTTCGCGGTCGCCGCATCGTTCAACGGTTGCTCCTGCAGCGACGCGGACTCGAGCAGCCCCGGCAGCGGCGGGACGGCGGGTACGGGCGGCACCGGCGGTGATGGTGGCGGTCCCCCCACCTGCACCGAATGCGAGACCCTCGCGCCCGGCTTGGTGGGGGCCTACGCTTCGGCGGCGGTCGCCTCCGACGGTACCATCTGGGTGGCGGCGTATGACGACATCGGCCTGGACACCACGATCGACAACGGCACCCCGATGACCAACCCGGTGCTGTTTGGAGACCTTGCCGTAGGGAAATACGTCGACGGCGAGGTTCAGTGGCAAGCGGTGGACGGGCTCCCGGAGTTCGACCCGAACCTGGATCCCGGCACGCCCGGTGGTCCTCCGGATCCCAGGTTCATCGACGTGAACAGCTACCGCGGTGGCCTCACGGACTCGGGCGACGACGTTGGCCTGTGGACCAGCATCCAGGTGGGCGGCGACGGCCTCCCGATGGTCGCGTACTACGACGCCACGAACCGGGCGCTGAAGTTCGCCCGTCGGGACGACACCGGCGCCTGGAGCGCCCACACCGTTCAGCAGGTGACCCAAGGCGATGTCGGACGCTACGCGAAGCTCTTGCTGCGTGACGGCCGTCCAGTCATCGCCTACCTCGCCCTCGAGCCCGCGTCCGCCGGTGGCGGCCTCGTGCAGAGCGTGGTGCGGGTCGCGAGCGCAGGCACGGCGCTACCTCAGGGTAGCGGCGACTGGAGCTTCGCGGATGCGGCCATCTCAGCCGCACCGTGTCGCGCCTACAACTGTGCGAGCGGCGAGGCGTGCCGAGACACCGGTGTCTGCCAGACACCGCTCACCACCTGCGATCCGGCATGCGCCAAGGGCGAGGATTGCTTCGACGACGGCAGTGGAGCGGCTTGCACGCCGATCTTCGACCAGAAGTTCGTCGACACCTTCCCGGAGGGTTCAGGCCTCTACATCTCGGCGGCAGTCACGCCGAGCGGGTTGGGTCTGGTGTATTACGATCGCATCCACGGCAACCTCTACGGCGTGAAGGAAGAGGGCGGCACCTGGGGCACCCCGATGCTGCTCGACGGCGAGGGTCCTGGCCCGGTCGACACCGGTGACACCGGTGTGGGCGCGTCGCTGTTCGTGGATGGCAACGGCGATTGGCACATCACCTACTCCGACGGCATCACCGAGTCCTTCAAGTACATGAAGGTGACTGGTGGCACCACGCCGGAGGCGCCGCAGGTCATCGATGATGGCAGCACGGATGACGGCAAAGCGGTGGTCGGTGACGACTCCAGCGTCTGGACCAACGGCGGCACCATCTACGCTTCCTACCAGGACGCGACGAACGGCCTGCTCAAGCTCGGCACCAACGACGGCAGCGGCTGGCAGGTGAAGACGCTCACCGTCGACGGCTGGGTGAACGGCTTCACCCAAGTGGTCGACGTGAACGGCTCGCCGCAGATCATGGCCCACTGGCGGAAGGCGGATCCGAACAGCGTCGGAAGCGTCGTCTTCGTCACTCCCTGACCAGCGTTCAACAGCCACACGACGCAAAGGCCGAGCCCGTACGGGCTCGGCCTTTCGCTTTCAGGCTTGGTCGCTACGCGTTGATCAACGTCGGGTTCGCCGCCCTAGTTCGCCAGCCCCAGGCAAACCTCCGCCCGTTTCCCCACGGTGTTATCCACGCCCGCTCGCGAACAGATCGACATTGCGCCGCCCGACCGCCCCGCACTTCCTGCGTCCGGTGTCTGCGACGCAAGTGAGTCCCTGCCAGCTCTACCCTCACCCCAAAAAAGAAACGGCCGATTCCATACGGAACCAGCCGTTGTCTCTACGAGAGCGCCACGCTCGGCGTCACCCGGAATGTTCAGGCCGCGGCGATGGCGCCGTCGCTGAGTCCTTCGGCGCCGTGCACATCGCCCGTCGCAGGACCTGACGCCAGCCTGCGTTCTTCCGCGACCAGCTCGAGGAGCTCCTGCTTGGACGCAACGCCGGTCTCCAGCATCACGCGCATGCAACCATCGATGTAGCCGTGGGCACGCGCGAGGCGCGCGTAGGCGACCCCCTCGGCGCGCAGCTGGAACACATCGCGCAACATGTCCCGCAGGTTCTTGAACATTTCGGCCTTGGAAATCCCAGTGGTCATCGCAGCGTCTCCCGAGCGCTTCGAACGAGCCCTCTGTCGCGTCGTCCGAGCTGACTCCCGGTACCTGGCCCTGGCACGTTCGGCCAAATTTGTGGGCGCCGATGATCCTGTGTGGGTGAAACCGAATGCGTGTCTGCCCACCTCCACCCACTCCCAAAGACCGAGGGAATGTGTTGCGATCTTGCTTCCAGGCCGTTGCCAAACCTTGAACGAGGGCCGCCTTGCCTCTACATTCTGCGGCGTCCGGCAGGTGGACCCGCAGTCACGTGGGCCGCCATGACGCGACTCGTGAGGCCAACATGAAGCTCAATGTCTTCAAGTCGAAGATCCATCGCGCAACGGTGACCCACGCAGACCTCGAGTACGAAGGCAGCGTCACCATCGACAAGGACCTTCTGGAGCGCGCGGATATCCTCCCCTACGAGGCAATCCACATCTGGAACGTCACCCGCGGCACACGCCTCGTTACGTACGCCCTGGAAGGGCCCCGAGGTTCTCGCTGCATCTGCGTCAACGGCGCCGCAGCTCATCTAAATGAGCCTGGCGACCTGGTGATCCTGGCGACCTTCGCCGACATGGACCGCGCAGAGGCCCGTGACTACCAGCCCAAGGTCGTGCGCGTCGACCGCGACAACCGCGTGATCGACGACGAGAGCCCGGAGCTACCGGGACCCATCCTCAACTCCATCGCTTGCGCCTGAGCGTCTCTCTGAGGGGCGCGGCCCGGCCATTCGACCCACGCCTCGGACCAAAAGTCCGGGGCGTGTCGCTCTTTGTAGGACTGACACCTACACTTTTTGCTGGGAAAGACTAGCGACGCTCGCGGCGTTCAGATAAGGCCTGGCCGGGTGTTCTCGTTGCTGGGCTGTGGTTTGCCCAGCGAGCCGCTCTCCTAGCCATGACTCTACCCACCGCCAGCAGTGTCCTCGCCGTGCTCTCGGCGCACCCCTCTCGGGAAACCTGGGCTAGCGCCGTGCGCGAAAGCGCCCTCGACGCCTACGCCAAGCGCGAACGTAGCGTGCGACTCGCCGACGCGAGCAAGCTCGAAGGCGACTCCGCGACCCCGTATGGCGACCTGAAGGACCTGCTCGCCCGCGATCCCCAGACGGACACCGAGCGCTGGGCGCTGGGTGCGCTGTGTGCGCTTGCGCTGGTCGGTGACGAGCGCCGCGCGGATACGGCCGACGCGTTGGTGTGGCTGGCATCGAACACCCAGGTCGATGCGCTCTCGATGCTGGAAGAGGCGCTGGGCGAAGACGCCGAGGCGCTCTGGCCACGGCTGGGTCACATCGCGCGTTCCCCTCAAGAGTTCGCCCTCGGCCGCGGTGAGGCACTGACCGCCGCCGCCGCCCTGATGAGCAGCAAGTCCGGCGCCGCCTCCCGAGAGGTGCGCGAGCTGGCGTCTCGCACACAGGATCCGCTGCTCGCCGCAGTGCTGACCCCGAGCAGCGACTCAGGTGAACGCGGGAGCAGCTTGAGCGGCGAACTCACCGCGGCGCCACGCCACGCTTTCTGGACTGCGATTCTTGGCCTCACGGGGATCCTCGCCATCGTCTGGCTGGTGAAGCTGCTCGGTCGCTACGCCCTGGCTTTCAAGCGTCCTGCCGCTGTGCGCCTGACCAATCGAGGCCTCGAGCTCGATCACCGCACGGAAATGCTCGGCCGCGTGCTGCGCGACCGCGAGACACTGGTCCCCATCGACAACGTCGCCAAAGTAACCCGCGAGGTGCGCTACGCCCGGGCTGGGCTCTACGCGGGTCTGTTTGCGCTCGCAATCGGCCTCTACGCTGGGATCAGCTTGTTCGTCGACGGTGCGCGCGTTCCGGGCTCCTCTCCGAGCTTGCTCGGGATGGGCTTCTTGCTGGTGATCGTCGGGCTGGGCGTCGACTTTGGTTTGAGCAGCCTGAGCGACTCAGCGCGCGGCAAGTGCCGCCTGGTGGTCGAGCCGCGCAAGGGCAAGCGCTTGTGCATCGCAACCCTCGATGCGGGTACCGCCGACGCGATGCTGGCTCGCCTCGCCGAGCAGACCAAGCTCTGAGACTCGCTCCCGCAGCAGCGGCGTTGAAGCCGAAGAATTTCCGCTAGGATTTTCATCGGGTGCGAGACCTCTCGCCGCGGTTCCCGTCGTTGCTACTCCTTGGGCTCCCCCGAGGGTTGGGGGGGAGGCGCGGAAGGTGCCGCCTTCGAACTTCCGGAAGCAGCCGCAGCGGGGTTCTGCTTGAAGCCCGGCTTCTTGGGCTTGTCGCCCGCCCCATCGCCAGACTCCGCCGCTTTGTCTTTGGCCGGGTTGCTGCCTTTGTCAGAGTTCGACTGTGCCCCTTTGCCGGCCTTGCCCTTGCCTGCCTTGGCTTCCTCTGCGGCAGCCTTGGCCTTTTCAGCCTTCTCCGCTTCTTCCTTCTTCTTCTGTTCCGCACGTTCCTTGGCGCGCTTCTTCGCTTCTTCCTGGAGCTGTTTGGAGTACTCGCTGATGGCCTCGAGCAGCGGCGCGAGCTGACGCCCGGTCGCTGACACCTTGCCCACGATGCGGTCCCCCTGAGCGGAGAACTCCACGCGCTCGACCAGGCGCTTTTCGCTCCTGCCCAAGAGGCGCGCCGCGAGCCCAGAGAGCTTGATGGTCACCACCGCGTTGAGCGCAGAATCGAAGGCCGCCGCGTGCTTCTGGGCGGCGGCCGGGCTCTCGTCTTGGGCTTCCAGCAGCGCGACGACGCCATCTCCCGCGGGTACCAGCTTCATGCGCACCCAGCGAATCGACTCGGGCATATCGAAGGGGAGCCCCTTGAAGGCGCGATAGGGCGTGCGCAGGAACACGCTGACGACCTCTTTGCCTTCAGGGTTCGGGAAGCTCAGCGGCCCCTTGAGCTGCTTGGCTTGGGCCTCGATGCCCGCGGGGCCGACGATCACCACTCCGCGACCTTGCTGCACCAACACGCGATCCGCGCGATCCACGTGCGCCTTGGCGATGCGCTCGTCTACCCACTCGCCCTTGTCCTTGCTCTGCTTGACCAGGCGGTCGATGGCGCCGTGGATCTTCGCCTCGGAGGTGTGGTGCTTGAGCACGATCACCGCGTGGGAGCTGTCTTTTAGCTGGGGGGCCGCGATCAAGATGCGGTCGATGTCGCGGATGGGGTCGAGCTTGGCGGTCTTGAAGAACGCGGCCCATTGCTCCGCGGCGCCGAGCAAATCGCCGATCAGCGGCCCCGTCGAGTGCTTGCGGATGCGATCACCGAACACCAACAGGCGGATGTTCGCGTTCGCGTCAGCGAGTTGCCCCGCGGAACCGGACAGGGCGACCGGGTCCTTGATGGTCTTCGAGCGCTCAGCGACCGGCGCCTGGCTCTTTGGCAGCTCAGGCTTTGGCGCCGGCTTGGGTTCTGGCTTCACGGGAGCGGCGTCCGCGCCCGCGTCCGTGGCTGTCGGAGCGCCCGCGTCAGCCCCGGCATCTTTGATCCCGACTGCTGCGTCCGCGCCGGCGTCTCCGGGCGCCTTCAGGGGCTTTTCGGCTTGTCCCGCGTCGGGCTTCGAGGTGCCCTGCTTCTTCTTGGGGAGCGACCAGGCTTCGTCGTCGTCATCGTCGTCGCTCTCATCATCGAGGGCGTCGTCATCCTCCAGGTCCTCGTCCTCATCTTCGACGGCGCCAGGTGTCTCTCCTGCCTTGGGAGGCTCAAGCGCCGGTTCGTCCTCGATCGTGACGGGGATCCCGATCCACTCGGGCGGCTCCTCGATGTCGGAGTCGTCCTCGAACTTCATCAACGACACGAGACCCAGCGGCGAGCTCAGCGGAGTGAGCGGCACGTGGAGCAACAGCGAGATCCCGAGCGCCCCCAACACGAGTCGGAGTCGGGTGTCGCGTCGCCCACGCCACTCCGCTCGAAAAGCCACAGGTCTCACCATACTGCTGCAGTGTCAGGCGTGCGAACGCCGCGGTTTATTCTGAAAACGCGGATCTGGCCTGGAAAGCATAGGTTGGCACGCGGTTCGCTGAAGAGGCCTCAAGCGCGTGCTTTTCTTCAGAATCTCGCTTCGGGGCGTGGGCGCTGAAACACGCTGAGCGGGGCTTCGCGTCGGAGCACGCGCGACCTAACGCAATTCCTCACCCCCAAACCCGCGAATAGCTGCCTCATCACATCAAGAACCATCGTTAAATGTTGAAAATTTCAAGACCTATTGCGCATGAGCAGGCGTTGGCGGCAGACCCGAACCGGAACTCGCTGGGGGGTGAGACATGCGGCCTCGCTTGGCGGCAAGAACCGCCGAGAAGTGGATCCCCCAGCCGCGCTGTGGAAAGAAAGGGCCTGCCTGTGACGTCGAATCGCCTTTCTCGCAGCGCCTCTCGCGCTCCACGTCGCGCTCTGCGCGTCTCCCTGTGTGGCCTATTGGCCGCTGGCGGCTTGATCGCGTGCGGAAACCGGGAGGAACCGCCCGGCGTCAAAGAGAAGGCCGAGAAGCCCACTCAGTCGCATCCCAAGGCATCCGGCGCAGCGCCGAGCTTGCCCGCCGAGTTGACCCAGGCGGCCACGACTCCGGACGCCGGCGCAGAAGCGGAAGACGCGGGGGCCGACGCAGCGCCGTATACCGGCCCCTGGTTCGCGGTGACGAAGATCGCGGCGGCAGTGTTCAAGGAGCCGAAGTTCGATCAGAAGCAGAAGCTCGGCTACATCCGCAACGGCGGTCGCGTGCCCGTGGACGCCAAGCCGGTGAGCACCGCCAACTGCAGTGGCGGCTGGTACCGCGTGAACGACGTCGGGTACGTCTGCGGAAATCTCGGCACGACGGATCTCGATCACCCGGAAGTGAAGTTCGCCATCAAGGCGCCCGATCTCTCCGAGGTACTGCCGTACATCTACGCGCGCAACGCCAAGAACGGCACGCCGCTCTACCGCTCGGTTCCATCCAAGGAGCAGATGCTCGCGTACGAGCCCTACATGGATCCGAAGAAGAAGGCCGAGGAGAAAGCCAAGGCCGAGGCGGAGAAGAAGGCGAAAGAAGCCGCAAAGGCCAAGGCAGAAGCCGCGAAGAGCGAGCAGGACGCGAAGTCCGACGCACCGGAGAAGTCCGACGCGAAAGATGCGGGAACGCCGAAGTCCGGCGAAAAGCCCGTCGCGGAGAAGAAGGACACGCCCGAGCTGATCGATGGCATTCGTAAGAAATCCGCAGAGAAATCTGACGAGAAGACTGACGAAAAGCCCAGCGAGAAGAGCGATTCCAAGACCCCCAAACCGGGAGATACGCGAAGCGCGTCAGCCTCACCGGGCGACGTGGGCGAGGCACCGGAACCGGGCGAAGAAGGTGACGCGGGCGCCCCAGATCAACCTTGGTGGCAGCAGGAAAACATCAAGGACAAGCTCCACGAGGTCACCCTGGATCAGCTCTCGGCAGACGCCGACGACATCCTCGCGAAGCGCATGGTCACGGGCTTCTACGTGGCCGTGGACAAGACGTTCCGCTGGAATGGACGCACCTGGTACAAGACCACGAAGGGCTTGGTCACCCCAGCTGACCGTTTCTGGCAAACCGCCGGTTCCGACTTCCACGGCACCGAGCTAGGTCCCAAGTTCAAGCTGCCCCTGGCGTGGGCATACGGCGGACGCAAGACGGCGCCGACCTATGAGATCGACCCGGAGAAGCGCAGCGTCAGCCCAAAGGAGCGGGTGAAGCGCTTCGAGGCGCTGCAGCTGACTGGCAAAGAGATCGAGATCAAGGGCATCACGTACAGCGAGATGGCGAATGGCCAGTGGGTGAAGAATATCCACGTGAGAATTACTCACCCGGGCCCGATGCCTGAAGATCTCCAGCCGGGCGAGCGCTGGATCGACGTGAACCTGAAGGAGCAAACGCTGGTCGCCTACAAGGGAACCACGCCGGTCTACGCGACGTTGGTTTCGAGCGGAAAGACCTCGAGCGTGAAGTCCAAGGACCACAGCACGCCCCCCGGCGAGTTCAGGATCCGCGAAAAGCACATCACCACGACGATGGACGGCGACGGCACCGCGGCGGGCGACCTGCCCTACTCCATCGAGGACGTGCCCTACGTGATGTACTACAAGGGCTCCTACGCGCTTCACGCGGCGTTCTGGCACAGCAATTACGGCATCAAGATGAGCCACGGTTGCGTGAACCTCGCGCCCCTCGACGCGAAGTGGGTGTTCCTGTTCAGCGATCCCCAGTTGCCCAAAGGCTGGCATGGCGCGTGGGCGACGGACGATCGCCCAGGAAGTCGCGTTCGGGTTCACGAGTAGCGCTTAACCGCGCTCTGAACCGGTCGTTACAGGCTAACGTGGTGCCAACGCGCAAAGTATCGAGGTCCTACGGCCGCTTGACTCGAGCCGCGACCCGGACCATCTAGCCAGACCGTAGATGGATCAGTTTTCCGCACATCTCGACCGCGGCTGGGACCTCGTCCAGCGTGGCGACTCCCACGGCGCCGAGCAAAGCGCCAGGCGCGCTCTGGAGCTCGATAGCCAGTCCCCCGAGGCCTACAATCTGTTGGGCTACGTCGGGGCCTTGCAAGGCGATTTCGAAGATGCGGTCGAGTACTACCGCCAGGCAATCGCCCTCGACGACGGCTACCTCGAAGCGATGCTCAACGCCGCCGAGGTCTATATTCACCCCCTCGGCGAGTTCGAAGAGGCTCTCTCTCTCTGCGATCAGGCCCTCGATCTCGCTCAGAACGACGACGAGGTGGTTGATGCGCTGCTGCTGAAGTTCGACGCGTTGCTTGGTCTGAACGAGATCGACCGCGCCAAAGAGCTCTGCGCACGTTTCCCCGAGGGACCGTTCGAGAACCCAAACCATACCTTCCTCGTGGGGCGCGCGCTCTACGAGGTGGGCGAGGTGGAGCGAGCTGCACCGCTCGTCGAGCAAGCGGTGAAAGACAGCCCCAAGAACCCTGAGGCGTTCTACTACCTTGGCCTCGTGCGTGATGAGCGCGGGGATACGGGAGGGGCAACTCAAGCCTTCTTGCGCTCACGCGAGTTGGATTTGGAGCTGCCGACTCCGTCTTGGTCGCTCACCGCGGAGACCTTCGCGCACAGCGTGCGGCAAGCCGTCGCGGCGCTGGATTCCAAGCTGCGGGCGTTCGTCGACGAGGATCATATCTACGTCTCCGACGTGCCCGGTGTCGAGGTGGTCGTGGACGGCGTGGACCCCCGCGCGCTGTTGCTGCTTGACGCCGTGGCTGGCCCCGATGGTCTCCCCGCGGATCAAGCCCGATTGTTCGTCTACCAGCGCAACCTAGAGCGCCTCGCCGGCGCCCTCGAGCACATCGAGAGCGAGCTGACCGCCGCGCTGGATCGTGAGATCACCGCGCTCTTCATCGAACGCCAAGATCCGACCCACCGCTGCGTCGATTAGAAGCGCTGCGTCGACTAGCGCCGTTTGTCAGCCAGCGCCAGCGTCGCCGGCCTGGTCGTCGGGTGGTGCGAGCTCGAGGCGACTCAGCGGCTCCGCGTTCACCTTCGCGGTGGAGACGAGGGAATCGAGCAGCTGCCGGCCGATCTTCGCGACGCCCAGCAGCGCCAGCACGCGAGTGCGCTGCAGCTCCGCCCGCTCGCGTTCCTTGGTGTCCGTGGCGGATAGGTGCGGCTCGAGAGCTACGAGGGCCTCTTCCAGCGCTTCAATGGCGTGGCGGATTTCTCCGCCTTCGCGCTCGGCAAACACCCTCGAGATCATCTTCCAGATCTGCACTTCCGCGGTGAAATAGTCACGGCGCTCACCCGGGACCCAGACTCGGCGCACGACGCCCCAACGCCCGAGGTCGTTCAAGGTCATGCTCACGGCACCCGCAGAAAGCTGGAGCGCGTCGCGCAGATCTTGAGCAGAGAGCGGACCAGGCGACAGATACAAGATCGCCCACACGCGACCCATGTTCCGCTTGAACCCCCAGAACTCGATCAGGCGACCTACGAGTTCACTGACAAGGATCTCGCTGCGCCACAGCGGGGTGCTCTCGTGCTGTTTTTCCTCGCTCATGCCGTCCGGGTGGTGAGTTGCCGCGCGACGCCTTCGAGCAATTGCCGAGCGGGCGTCTCGGGTACCGAGCGTAGCGCCGAAATCGCCGTCTCGGTGGTCTCCCGTGCACGGGCTCGCGCCAACTCACAAGCGCCGCTCTCCAGGACCACCCGACGCACCCGCTCGATGGGATCCAGATCTCCGCCGTGAATGGCGCGCAAATCCTGCAGAAGCTCGGGCCGCTTCTCGACTGCCAGCACGAGCGGCAAGGTCAGCTTGCCTTCCCTCAGGTCTGCGAACAGGGTCTTGCCGGTTTCTTCGCTGGTGTAGTCCAAGGTGTCATCGACCAGCTGGAAAGCGATCCCGACCCCCTCACCGAAGACCCGCAGTTGCTCTTGTTGAGCGGGCGTAGCGCCAGCCACGCGCCCCCCGACTGAGGTCGCCCAGGCAAAGAGGGACGCCGTTTTTCCACGCAGAATCAGCTCGTAGGACTCGGCGCTGGTGTCGAGGGTGCGTCGCCCTCGCAGCTGGATGATTTCTCCAGACACCAGCGAGCGCAACGTCGCGATCAAATCGGGCAGCACGTCAGGCGCGGCTCGCTGGGTCAAATCCAGCGCGTGAACCAGCAACAAATCGCCGGAAAGCACGCTGACCGCGTTGCCATGGAGGACGCGGGAGGCAGGCACGCCGCGCCGCTCCGTCCCCTCATCCACCACATCGTCGTGGAGCAACGTCGCGGAGTGAATCAGCTCAGCCACGGCAGCGAGCTCCCGCGCGCACGCGGGGACCTCACCGAAGCACGCCGCGCTGAGCAGCAACGCCATGGGACGAACTCGCTTGCCGCCTTGACACACGAGGTGCGCCGCAGCCGCGTCGCCCGGCGCGGGGCCATCCTGGGCGCGCTCGTGAAGGAGAGCCTCCACGCGAGCAAGATCGTCTCCGATCAGAGAGTGCACCGCGGCCAACCGACGGCGCAGCCGCTCGGCGGCGTCGCTCGGGGGCAGTCCTGCGGCGGAGTCAGAGAGGGCACCAAGGCCCGATTCGAGGCTAATCCCGGTGAGATTCATCGGTTTCGATAGTTTCAAACAGCCGTGAAAGCTTAGGCCGCTACCCCTCCCGGGTCAATCGGGTGGGTGGCAGAAGAGTCCTGGACCTCGATGGCCTGTGCTATGTGGGCGGCGTGACAGCAGCTGAGCAGGACGCCCGAAGAGAACGAGGCAGACGCCTCGGGCGGCGCATCTCGCTCGTCATTTACGGTGTGGTGGTGGCCGGATTCACCGCGGTCTGCACCGTGCAAATCCTCGCAACTGTTTGGTTTCCTCCCGAAGCCGAGGTCGCCAAGAGCTGCCGTGAGGGGTTGCACGACTTGATTTCGGGGGTGAGGAGCGCCCGCCGAGCCGCTGCTGAGGAAACCGGAGGCGAGCGCGAGGCCGTCACGCGTTTTCGTCAGGCGCTAGGCCCCGGCTGGGAGCGCCGTCCGAGCGTGAGCCGACTTTGCGAAGGCGATCCGGAGGCGCTCAAGGCGCTGAAGCTGGTGGATCAGCTGCGCTACGCCGAGGAGCACGCGGTGCGGAACGAAGCCGGTGACCTGGCTGGCCTGCGCCGACGCGTGAAAGCCCTCGAGGGGACGCTCAAGCCCGCGCAACCGGGCCCCTAGCTCCGTCCCTCACCAGGCTCGAGCTTTTCGCAGAAAAAAAAGCTTGGTCGTTCGCGCCTGCAGCGCGGTGAAAAGCGCTATAAGCAGCGCGCCACCGTGCCTGAGACCGATACAGAAATTCAACCGACCTTCGATGTGCTGCGCCTCTCCAACGAGGTGCGCAAGGCCGTCGATGAGCTTGGCTACGTCAACCCTACTCCCGTTCAGCGGGCGATCTACGAGCCCGCGAAGAAGGGTCGCGACCTGGTGGTCCAGGCGCGGACCGGCACGGGTAAGACCGCCGCCTTTGGCCTGCCGCTGGTGGATGGCCTGGTCAAGCCAGACATCGCCGCCGTGCAGGCGATGGTGCTGTGCCCCACCCGCGAGCTCGCGCTCCAGGTGGCGCGAGAGGTCACTTCGCTCGGTAAGTACCGCGAGCTGAAGGTGGTCAGCATTTATGGTGGCGCGCCGATGCAACGCCAGATCGACGAGATCTCCGCGGGCGCGCAGATCCTCGTCGGCACGCCAGGCCGTGTGCTCGATCACCTGCGGCGCGGCACGCTCGATCCCGCACGGATCCGCGTGCTGGTGCTCGACGAGAGCGACGAGATGCTCTCGATGGGCTTCTTGCCTCAAATCAACGAGGTGCTGGAGGCGCTCCCCAAGACGCTCCACACGTTGCTCTTCAGCGCAACGGTGCCGCGTGACGTCGTGCGCATGGCGGAAGACCGCCTGCGTGACCCGAGCTTCATCACCTTGAGCGGTGACGAAATCGGCGCGCTGTCGATCCAGCATTTCACGTACCTCGCGGCGGGCGACAAGCTCGGCGACTTCCTCCAGGTCGTCGAAACGGAGAACCCCGAGAGCGCGATCATCTTCTGCAACACCCGTGAGCAAACCAAGCGGGTGGCGCACCAGCTCAAACAGGCTGGATACGACGCCGATTGGCTCAACGCGGACCTTTCACAATCCGAGCGAGAGCGAGTCATGGCGGCGGTGCGCGAGTCGCGCCTACGTTTCCTCGTGGCAACGGATGTCGCGGCGCGAGGCATCGACATCTCGCACCTCACCCACGTCATCAACTACGACTTCCCCGAGTCTACGGAAGTCTACGTGCACCGCACGGGTCGCACGGGGCGTGCCGGACGCACTGGTACCGCAATCAGCATGATCACGCCGCAAGACATCGGCGGGGTCTACATGCTCAAACTCACCTACCGCATCACGCCGGTCGAGCGCAGCCTACCGAGCGCGACCGAGAAGCGTACCCGCGCCGAGCTCGATCTCGTGGAAGGTCTAGTGCGCCTCGCGGAGACTCGCAGGGTCACCGTTCGTGACCGCACCCTCGCGCGCCGCCTGCTGACTCACGACCAGGCCGAAATCGCCATCGCCATGTTGCTTCAGGACCACCTCGGTCCACGAGAAGAAGCCGAAGCTGAAGGCGCGCGCGCGCGCCGCGCTGCAAAACCCGCCCCTGTCGCTGCCCCGCGGCAAGAGTCTCCACGGCCCCAGGATGCGCGGCGCCAGGACCCACGGCAGGAGTCGCCTCAGCCGGCGAGCAACGGGAAAAACGGGCAACCGTCGGCACGCGCACAGCGAGACGAGCGGACGGAGCTCGCGGGCGCCCCAACCCTGCCGGACAGTCGCCGCGGGACGCAGCGCAAGCCAGTGGAAGCCACCAACGGAGGCGATGTGGCGGCGCCCAGCGAAGCCCCTGCAGAATCACCGAAGCGGGACGCGGCTCCCCGCGAGGCTTCACCCCGACGCGACGACGGCCGTCGCGGAGAGAAGCGTCGCGAAGACAAGCGTCGCGAAGACGGTCAGCGCGACGATCGCGGTCGTCGGGACGAGAGCCGTCGGGACGAGAGTCGTCGGGACGAGAGCCGTCGGGACGAGAGCCGTCGGGACGAGAGCCGTCGGGACGAGAGCCGTCGGGACGCAGCCCCGGAACGGCCCGCACCGCGAGCTGAAGCAGCCCGGGAAGACGCGAAGAAAGACGCGCCAAAGGGCAGCGACGAGCGCGAAGGACGCCGCTCCCGCGGCGACCGGGATGATTCCCGACGGAAGCGCCGAAGCGAAGAGCGCGCTGCTCGCCCGGAGCTCGTGGTGGCCAAGGACGAATCGGTCGACCATGATCTGGATCTGCCAGGCTACATCGTGCAAGACGCATCCCCTTCCCTGGTTGCGCGCTTGACCGACGCCGAGGCGCCGGAAGGGCGCCGCTCCCGTGGGTCCGAGACGGACTCCCCTCGCCCCAGGCGCCAACGAAACGAGAGCGAAGCCAAGGGCTCGGAGGAGCCCCGCCGTGGACGGCGCAGCCGAGACGACCGCCCCCGCCGTGAAGCCGGCGAAGAGCCGCGCAACGGCGCGTCGCGCGAATCCGCACGCAACACCCAAGCCTCGAAGACGGCGCGCGGCCAGGAACCAGCAGAAACGAATGTGACCTTGCGTACGCCAGTCACCAACGTCAGCGAGGCGCGCGCTGGCCACTCGGCGGCCAAACACCCCAACGTCGCTATCGCAGAGGCAGGCGACCCCGACGCAATCCGTGAGATCCGCGTGAATGTTGGGCGCAAAGATGGAGCGCGTCCCAGCGACTTCCGACGCACCCTGGTAGATCGTGGTTCGCTCAGTGACGCCGATACAGAGCACGTCAACGTGCGCCCCGACCACACCTTCGTGGGAGTAAAGGTCCGCGTGCTAGCCAAAGCGATGGACGCGTTGAACGGCGCAACCATCGCTGGCAAGGAAGCCAGCGTGGAACTGGCCGCAGCGTCTGATTGATCGAAGAACACGGGGCGAATTTCCCCGCGGCACTAGCCGCTCTCAGGTGAGGTGCGCGCTACTTTGCCGAGCGAAACGGAGTGGTGGATTGCGTTTCCACGCTTAGACCGCGTGGAAGCGTTCTCCGAGTTCCCGCCAATTGCGCTCAGCAGCGGTCATCACTCCAGGGCTGAGCCGCAACAAGGCGCGCGCCCGGGGCTACGAGCGGCTCGCTTGCGACGCTGGGCAAGGTGACTCCAAAGCCTGAAAAAAGGCAGTTCTTGCCCGCTGGAAGCATGTTCGGTTCCGTGCGTTCAAGGGCTCACCCCGCCACCATCGGAACCAATTCGCGACCCAAACGAGTCCAAACGCGTAGGCGGCGGCCGTGTACACGACCGTTTGGAGGCGAGTGCTCAGCATTTCCGCGAGCATAAATTCCAGACAAGTCAAGCCCGGATCACCAACGAGCGATCGTCACCCGATCGCCTCCACCCCACGAACCAACCGCCCGCACAGAAAGCCAGCGGGCGACAGAAAACCAGCGGGCGACAGACACCAGCAGGCGACAGAAAACCAGGCAGAGCAAGCGCGCACGACGTGAGCGATCCGATGCCAAAGTTTTATAGCGGAAGCGCGGATTGTGGTTTGCGCGCCCGCGTTCGGAAGGCTACGAAGGAGCGTTAATGAGTGGTGCGCAGCCGGACGACGTAGCGACCCTTCTCCACGACGTCCATTGGGCCATGGCCCAGGAGTTGGAGCCCATTGAGTTGGTGCCGATGTTGGAGAAGTTGGTGTCCCGCGCGGCACCGAGTTCCCGCGCAGGGGTGTTCGCGCGACAGTTCCTGAGCGAGCTGCTCGTCGAACGCAATCCGTGGCGGGCTGCGCTGCTGGCCAAGAGCGTGCTCCAGCATGACGACGATCATCGCGCATGGGCGGTGCTCGGATTGGCGCACACCCTGCTCGGCCACTTCCGCAGCGCCGCGCGGGCTTACGCGCGGGCGATTCAGCTGCATCCGACCTGCGCGTCGTATCGACACAACCTAGGCCACCTGCTCGACGTAGCCCTCAATCGGCCTCACGCGGCCCTGCTGCACCTGGCGCGAGCCTACAAGAGCGCACCGGAAGAAGACGAGATCGCCTCAAGCTACGCCCACGCCCTGGTCCGCGCGTCCCGCCTCGGTGAGGCTAGACGCGTGCTGGAAGGCGTATTTCGCGCGGACAGCCCCCGTATCGAGCGCCTATTGGCTCGCTGGCAGGGCTCAAAGAAGGACAAGCAGTCCCAAGCGGAGTGGGATGGCAACGCGGAAGAAGCGAGCGGCTTGCCCCCGGACTTGATGGCAGACGAAGAAGCCGACTTGGATCAGGAGCTCCAGGCGGCCCTGAGCGCGCTCGAAGCAGAGACGCATTAGTTCTACCGCTGCCGCCTGGGCCAGGCGACGAGCGCGTTGGACGGCACGAATCAACGATTTGCGTCCGACGAGGGTTCCCGCAGAGCGCGAGGGACACTATCGGAGGACCGCTGCTATGGGACGCGCGATCACGAGACTCCTTCCGACCTGGCTTTGGGCCGCCCTGCTGACCTCGAGCGCCATGGCGCAGCCGAAGGCTCCCTCCGATGCGGAGGCCGCGCCGCCCGCAGACGACAAGCCGAAAGCAGAAGCCGAAGCTCCCGCAAAGCCGGAGCCCAGCGCCAAGCTGCCCGAGATCGACGATCCGATGCTGGCGCCGGTGCCGCCCGCGAAACACACGGTCAAATCCTGGCAGGAGGCCCTCAAGCTGGTACGCACCCGCTCGACGAGCCTGCGCCAAGCTCGGGCTCAGGTGGAGTCCGCTTCGGCGCGCTCACGGCAAGCCCTTGCCGGCGCCTACCCGCGCATCATCGCCAACGCATCCGTGCAGAGGCATTTGCTGCGTGGAAATGGCACGACCTTCCGCAACGGCGCGCTGGTCCAAGACGCACCCATCCCTGATCCCGCAACGACCTGGCAGGCAGGTGTCAGCGTCACCCAACCGCTCCTGGCGCTCGCCGCTTGGCACGACCACGGCACGACCAAGCGCAGCATTCGGGCGGCGAAGCTGTCGTCGAAGGAGGTCGAACGTCAGGTGCTGGCCGGCGTCGCGGAGTCGATCGTCAACGTGATCACCGCCGAGCGGCTGGCGGAGATCCGGCGTGTCTCGCTGAAGAGCTCCCTCTCTACGCTGAGCCTGAACCGACGTCGTTTCCGCCTGGGGTCCGCCAGCGCGGTCGACGTGCTCCGCGCAGAGCAAGAGGTCAACCTGCTGAGGGCGCAGATCGTCTCCGCGGACGAGGGTGTGCGGCGCTCCAGGGAGGCGCTGGGGCTGGCTCTCGGTGACTCCGAAGCCTGGAGCGTGAACCCAAAGATCAAGCTAGACGCACTGGCTCGTGACGCCAAGGGAAGCTGCCGCGCGGAACCAAACGTAGAGAGTCGACCAGACGTGCGAGCCGCGCGCGCGCAGCTAGAAGTGGCTGAACGGGGTGTCACGAGCGCACAGCTCGGATTTGCCCCCACCATCGACGCCGTGTCGAGTCTCACCTACTTCGAACCCGAAAGTCAGATCAACCAAGAGCATGTGACCTGGACCATCGGCGCAGTGCTCACCTGGACGATCTACGATGGCGGACGCCGGGGGGGTGGCGAGGACGTCAGCCGCGCCGACATGAAGCTCGCCGAGGCCAAGCTGGACGACACCAAGCGTCGCGCGCGGCTCGAGGTCACCCAGGCACGGCGCTCCGTCGAGGTCGCCATTGCGACGTTGAAAGTGACTGGCAAGACCCGCGACCTCGCCCGCGAGACAGCGCGCCTCAGTCGCCTGGCGTTCGTCAACGGCAGCGGTACGAGCTTTGAGCTGGTGGACTCTGCGCGTCGCCTTCAAGAGGCGGAAATCGACGTCGCCATCAAGGAGTTCGAGCTGGTTCGCGCGCGCATCACCGCGATGCTGGCGCTCGCCACCTGCGACGTCTGATTGACACGAGGCGCTGGCATCAGGCGTGCGGTCGGCCGCCCTCGATCGCGAATACACGTGTAGGGCTGCCCCCTCGCCAACCGGCCTTGCTGCCGTGCTGTCCGGTGGTGGATTGCCGCAGCGCCGTCAACTGCGGCCAAAAGCGGTGGGCGCGCGCAACCGTGTTGTACTATGGCCCCATCATGGCGACTGACAGCGAGGGCGTTTACAAGCCGCCGACCGCGCTTCCGACCCAAGCCCAGCCGCTCCCGCCGGCAACCAAGGCCTCGCCGTGGAGCCACGTCTTCAGCGGCCTCTGTGTGGTCACGCTCGGGGTGTTTCTCTACCTGATCTATTTCATCTTCAATCGCACGCCCGATGCCCAGGCGGCAGCAGGCGGATTGGCGCAGAAGATCTTCTACTTTCACGTTCCCGCGGCGTACGCGATGTACCTCGGTGGGGTCGCTTGCTTCCTCGGTTCCGCCGCCTATCTGATGCGCGCGACGGATGCCCGCAACGCATGGGCCCGCGCCGGCGCTGAGACCGCGGTCGTGTTCGGGATGTTGGTGCTGGTGAGTGGCCCGCTCTGGGCGAAAAAGGCCTGGGGCGTCTACTGGACTTGGGACCCACGCCTCACAACGCTGATGTTGAGCGTGTTGATCTACCTCGCTATCGCCGTGCTGCGCGCGTTCGGTGGCGACGGCGAAGCGGAGCGAAAATTTGCTGCCGCGCTGGGTGTGCTCGGTACCGTCACGCTCCCCATCGTGCATTATGCCGTACGGAAATGGGGTGGTAACCACCCGACCGTCATCACCAAGGGCGGTGGCGGGTTGGGTGACCCTGCGATGTATCAGGCGCTCGGCATCGGCTTCCTGGCCATGACGTTGCTCTGGATCTTGCTGTTGTGGATGCGCATCGCCGTCGAAACGTCGGAAGCCCGTGCTCGTCATGCAGAGGAGCGGCTCATCACCTCGGGGCACATCGACGAACTTTGATCTATTGCTTCGCGTCTCGCGGCGCGATTTGCGGCTTGTTCGCCTTCGGCGCGCCGCAGGAACGTGGACGCCTAGTTTCTTGATTTGTTCAGCGAATCACCGATTCGCCAGCGCCCACTCGGAGTGAACCGAATCATGCAGACCGACACCAGCCAACCCCAGGCCGCTCCTACCAGCAGCGGCACACTCACCCCTGCGGATCGCTCGACCGAGTTCGTCCCCAGCCAAGGCGGCGCAGAAAGCGCGAGCGCCGGCTCGCTGCTCGTCTGGGCCTACCTGTTGATGTGGGCCATGTTGCTCGGCTTCGTGTTGATGACCTGGCTCCGCCAGCAACGCATCAATGACCGAGTGGCGCGGCTGGAACAGGCGCTGGCGCGAAAGCCGGCGAGCTGAGGTCCCAGGTGGAACTACCGACCTTCGAACACGTGATCTACATCCCGGGGGTATTGCTCGTGGGGCTCACCATTGGCTATGTCCTCGGCGCTCGCGCGGTACGCGCGGAGTTCAAGCGCTTGAAGCAGCGCGCAAAGGAGTAACCAGACCATGCTGGATTTCAGCCTGTCCGACGAACACAAGTCGCTGATCGACACCGCCAAGCGCTTCACGCGTGAACGAATCATGCCCGTGAGCGCTGAGTGCGATCGGGAGAGCCGCTTCCCCATCGAGGTGTTCAAGGAAGCCTGGGAGCTCGGACTCATCAACCCAACGGTGCCCGCCGAGTACGGCGGCTCGGGGATGGGCGAGCTCGAGAACACCTTCATCACCGAGCAGCTCGCCTACGGCTGCACGGGGATCCAGACCAGCATGCTCGCCAACGGCTTGGCCCTCACCCCGATCAAACTCGGGGGGAACGACGCCCAGAAGAAGGAGTACCTGGGCCGCCTCACCTCGGAGCCCATCCTCGCGAGCTATTGCACCACGGAACCGGCAGCCGGCAGCGACGTCGCCGGACTGCAGACGCGCTTCGTACAGAAGGGCGACGAGTACGTGATCAACGGCCAAAAGTGCTGGATCACCAACGCGAGCCACGCAAACTTCTACGTCGTCTTCGCGACCGAAGATCCAGCGAAGCGTCACCGCGGTATCGCCGCCTTCATCATCGATCGCGACACCCCCGGCGTGAAGGTGGGCAAGCACGAGGACAAGCTGGGTCAGCGCGCAAGCGACACCGCCGTCGTCCATTTCGAGGAAGTGGTGGTGAAGAAGGAAAACATGCTGGCGCCCGCGGGTCAGGGCTTCAAGTTGGCGATGGAGACGTTCAACCAAACCCGGCCCGATATTGCGGCATCGGCGACCGGTTTGATGCAGCGCTGCCTGGATGAATCGGTAGCCTACGCCAAGGAGCGCAAGACCTTCGGCGTTCCGATCGCCGAGCACCAGATGGTCCAGGCGATGATCGCCGAGATGGCTATCCGCACGGAAGCTACACGCCTGCTCTACATGAAGGCGGCTTGGAACCTCGACAACGGCGTGCGCGATCCAATCGTCTCGAGCTACGCAAAGGCGTTCGGAGCCGACGCAGCGATGCAGACCGCCATCGACGCGGTGCAGGTCTTTGGTGGAAACGGGTACGTCAAGGAGTACCCGGTAGAGAAGCTGATGCGCGACGCCAAGGTGCTGCAGATCTACGAAGGCACGAGCCAGATCCAGCGCCTCGTCATCGCGAAGAACGTCCTCAGCCGCTGAGTCCCTCCTCGCTCCCGCACGTCAAGCCGCCGTGCTCCCCCGCGTCGAGCCGCCATGCTCCATGCGTCGGTGACCCAAGTCAGGTCGCTGCGCCGATGAGCATGCAGCTGCGCCGATGAGTAGGGCGGCTTTTCGCGCGTTTTTTTTCCAACAATACCCAGGTAGGGAGGTGTGCTCCGCCAAGCGCCGGCGTATGCTGGACAGGATGCTCACTCCCGCACCCACAGGTCTCCGACTGGGTGCCTGGATGCGTCCATTGCGCTGGGTTAGCGCTATCACGCCCCCGATGCTCGTCGCGGTGCTGCTGGCCGTCCCTGATTCGCCTGCGGAGCGACCCACGCCAGACGCCGTGACGGTGGCGGCCCCATCCGCAGCTCCGCTCCCCAGCGTGAAGAGCTACACGATCCCCGAGGACTTCGAAGCAGATCAAATGCGCGTCTTCGCCGAACCCGGGGATCTCGCGCAAACCAACGGCCAGGTCACCTTCGTCGTACGCAAGAAGGACGGCTGGCTCGTCGACTTCTGGCACAACCAACCAGCGCGCGCGACTGGCGGACAACTCGGCGGTCACACCCACATCGATGGCCTGTGGCAACTCCACGCGGTGCTCCACGACGGAAAGAACCAAGTCGACGTCACCGCCAGCAAGGTTCAGATCCGCGGGGATTCGATTGAGACGAGCACGACCCTCAGCCTCGGCGCTGGCCGCATGCGCGTCACGACAAGCTACCGCCTCGAGCCAGACCAGCCCCGCATCATCATCACCACCAAGTTCGATCACATTTCCGGAGGGCGCCTCACCCACCTGAACCTGGGCGATGCGGTGAAATGGGGAAACACCGACTACTTCGTCGACGGAAAGCGCCAGAAGGCGACGTTCAACGGCAAAGGCAAGTGGGTTGGACGCCAAGGCGCGAGCGGCGACATGAAGCTCACCACGCTGGAGGGCAAGCCCATGCTGGTCGGCTTTCGCTCTTACCACAACGGCTTGAGCGGTGAGATCCGCACGGCATACCGCAACGTGGCGCTGAACCCCGGGGAGAGCGTCCTCGTTCAGCGGGCGCTCAAGTACGACGCCATCGCGCTCGACACCCCCGCCCCTAAGGCGAAACCGGGTCTGCTCAAGCTGACGGTCCGCGACGGCGCGGGCAAGCCGTTGGCCGCCAAGCTCAGCGTGCAGGGCCTTGGGCTAACCAAGTCGCCCGACTTCGGAAACACCGGCGGTCTCGACGGCGCAGGCCGCTTCGTTTGGAGCGGCACTGGGGACTTCCAGCGCTCGTTGCCCCCCGGCAAGTACCAAGTCTGGGCCACTGCGGGCTATGAGCGCGAAGCGCAGAACTGGAAGGTCGAGATCAAATCCGGGGAGACGCTGGAGCTCAAAGGAGAGCTACCTCGCGCCTACTCGACCCCCGGCTGGCTCAGCGCCGACTTACACCTCCACCAGGCGCCGAGCCCTGACTCCGACATCGGCTGCAACACCCGAGTGATCTCCGTGGCCGCTGAAGGAGTCGAGCTCGCGGCAGCGACCGACCACTACGCCGTCGCTGACCTTGGTCCTTCCGTGGCTTACCTGCGTCAGGAGGGGCTGCTCGCGACTCCCGTCGCCACCATGGTGGGGTCGGAAGTCAGTACCGTGGGGAACCTTTTCGGGCACTTCAACCTGTTCCCGATGCAGGCGGGTGACTTGGTCGAGTACCGCGACACGACGCCAAAACGCATGTTCGCAGAGATGCGAAAGGTCGCGCCCAAGGGGCTCATCCAGGTGAACCATCCGCGCATGGACCAGATCGGATACTGGGCTCGCTACAAGGTCGACCCGACCAGCATGCAGGTGCCGCTCAAGTATCAATCGGAGTACTCCGACGACTACGACCTGCTGGAGGTGTTCAACGGCCTCGAGATGATGAGCGAACCCAAGCTGCGAAAGGTGCTCTTCGACTGGATCAAGCTCTTGGGTCGCGGCTATCGCTACACCGGCACGGGAAACAGCGACAGCCACAACCTCTTCTTCTTGGATCCAGGGCTGCCCCGAAACTTCATCCGCGTCCCGAGCTCGAAATCCGACGCGACGGATCTCACGGTGCCCGAGACTGAGATCGTGGAGTCGCTGCGTAAGGGTCGGGTGACCGTGAGCAGCGGTCCGATGCTCGAGGTGGACGTCAATGGTAAGGGGCCGGGAGAGACCGCCCAGGTCGTCGACGGCAAGGTTCCCCTGCACATCCGCATCTCGGCTGCGTCCTGGATCAGCGTGGACAGCGTCGAGCTGCTGCTGGGGGGAAATGGCCGGCGCGTGCGCTGGTTGACCGTGAAAGAGAAGAAGGCGCCAGTGCGCTTTGATCAAACCATCCAGCTGGACGTCCCGAGCAAGACCTTCGTGGTCGTCCTGGTCAAGGGCACCAAGGCATTGCCCAATACGTTTACGCCGAACATCAAGCCGTTCGCGTTCAGCAATCCCATTTGGCTCGAGCCCTAGCCAATCCCCTGGGTCCCGCTCATTCATCGCGGTTTCAGCGAGTGTTCCGCGCACACAGAGCTAGCGCAGACCTCCGCTTGAAGGTAGCTTCCCGCCGTGTTCGGCATCTCGTTCACCGAGATTTTGGTGATTGCCCTGGTGGCGCTGGTCTTCGTGGGTCCGCAGAAGCTCCCGAAGATGCTGCGCACGGTGGGTGAATGGATCGCCAAGGTGCGCTCGCTCACCAGCCAAGTGAGGCAGCAGACAGGTATCGACGAAATCCTCAAGGCGGAGGGCATCGACGGCGGCCTGAGCGAGCTACGCAACATCATGCGCGGCGATCTCAGCTCGGTGGGACGCTCGCGGCCCCGCACGTCCCGCCCGTCGGGCGACCCTTACGAGGACCCGATCGAGTACGACCGAACTCGAGAGAACCCCGTCGAAGGTCCAGATGCTTACGGAGCGCTGCCGGACGATCTCCTGCTGGATGACGAAGACGACGCTGAAGAGCAGCCAGACACCGCGGACCAAGCGACGTCTGATTCGGCCGACGGTGATTCCCCAGGGCAACTTGAGGAAGACGCTCCCGCGGCTCGCGAAGATAACCCATGAGCGCTGAACCCGAAGAACAGACGATGACGTTCTGGGAGCACCTCGAGGAGCTCCGGAGCCGCATCATCAAGATGGCGCTGGCGTTCGTGGTGGGCGCAGTCGTCGCCTGGATCTACCGCGTCGAGGTGCTCTCGTGGCTCACCAAGCCCTTCGTGGAGGCGTGGAACACGGGTGCCCTTGGAGAGAAAGCCAGCCTGCACTTTTCGGCTCCCGCATCGCTGTTCTTTGCGTACGTGAAGCTGGCAGTCATGGCCGGGCTCATCCTGGCGCTGCCGGTGATGCTGTATCAGCTGTGGGCGTTCATCGCGCCCGGCCTGTATTCCAACGAACGCCGTCTTGCGATCCCCTTCGTGCTGAGCTCGACGACGTTGTTCACCTGCGGCGCGCTGTTCGGCTGGAAGATCGCCTTCCCCCTCGCCTTTCGCTACCTGCTGGACTTCGCGGGCCCCGTTGGCACCCAGGGCTTCGAAGTGAAGCCGACCGTGATGGTCGACGACTACCTCGATTTCGTCTCGCGCATGCTGATCGCATTCGGAGCGACCTTCCAGCTACCGGTCTTGATCTTCTTCCTGTCGATCGCGGGCATCGTCAACTACCGGCAGCTCATCCGCTTTGGGCGTTACTTCATCGTGATCGCGTTCGTGCTGGCGGCGGTGCTGACGCCTCCTGACATCACGAGCCAGGTGCTGCTGGCCGCGCCGCTACTCGTGCTCTACGCCCTCTCCATTGGCATCAGCTACATCATCACGCGCAAGCGGGTGCAGGAGCTGGACAAACGAGCGGCCAAGGGCTGATCTTTCTCAATCCGCACGGATTAGCAACAGGCTACTGGAAGACGCAGACAGGACGCTAGTCCTCTCGGGCGTATGGCTCGCCGCGCAAAATGCTGAATCCGCGGTAGATCTGCTCTGCAAGCAATACGCGTGCAAGCCGATGCGGCAGCGTCATGCTGGACAGGCTCAGGCGATGGCTGGCTGCGCGAGAGATTTCCGCAGGGATCCCCTCCGCGCCACCGATCAAGAAACAAAAGTTGCCCTTGCCGTGGCTGCCCCACTGCTCGAGACGCGCTGCAAAGGCCTCGCTCGTGAGGCGCTCACCTGTCACCTCCAAGGCGATCACCAGCTCATCGGACTTGATGGCCTTGGTGAACCCAACGTCAGACTTCAGCTCCACCTCATCGAGGGGCGCGTAACGCCTGATCCTGCCCAGGTAGTCGTCGAGCACGTTGCGCACATCGCGCTCTTTGACCTTGCCCACGGCGACGATGCGGATCCTCAAGACGGATTTTCCATACGGTTAACCCTGGTCCGAGTACCCGGCTCGTAGTTCGCCGAGCACTCGGCGCCGCGGCGTCAGGCGTTGACGGGGCCCGACGTGGGTCCGCGCTCCGGCTCGTCAGCCACCGGCACCCGGCGCGCGTCCATCCAGAGCCCGTCCAAGTCGTAGACCGAGCGGTAGTCGCGCTGGAAGACATGGACGACGACGTCAACGAAGTCGATCAGTACCCACTCAGCCGCGGGTAGACCCTCAACGCTGATCGCCTCATTGCCTTGCGCCGCGAGCTCGTGGTCAACGCTGTCGGCGATAGCGGCAACGTGGCGATCACTCTGCCCGGTCATCAGCACCAAAAAGTCGGCGTAGTCGACCTTCCCGGTGACGTCGATGATCTCGACGCCCATGGCCTTCTTCTCGAGCCCAGCCTTGGCCGCTGCCAACGCGAGCGCCTGACTCTGCTCCACCGAAGAGCGCATCTCTGACTGTTCGCGTACGGGACGCGGGACCGGCTTCATTCCTACAATCTTGCTCACTGAGTACTCTCGTCTTGCCCAGTTATCCGACTGAGCCCGGTGCCCGCGGGCGCCCCACTAGAGCGCCCGCGTCTCGCGCCGTATGTGGACCGCGCGAAGTAGTCATCCAAACCAAGTGGCTAGGTGCGAACCTGGCCCTCCCCCAAAACCACCCACTTCTCGGTGGTCAAACTCTCGATCCCCATCGGACCGTAGGCGTGTAGCTTACTCGTAGAGATCCCGATCTCTGCGCCCAGCCCGAGCTGCCCGCCATCATTGAAGCGGGTCGACGCGTTGACCAGCACACAGCTCGCATCCACCTCCCGCAGCCACCGCTGCGAGCGCGTGTAGTCCCGGGTGCAAATTGCTTCCGTATGGTTCGAGCCGTAGCGCTCGATGTGCCCGAGAGCCGCTTCGAAACCATCGACCACCCGCACCGCGAGGATCTTCTCCAGGAACTCAGCGCCCCAGTCGGAGTCCTGAGCCGCCACGGCACCGGTGAGCAGCGGCAGCGAACGCTCGCAGGCCCTGAGCTCGACCTGGGCGTTCCCCATGGCTTCACCCAACAACGGTAGAAAGCGTTCAGCTTCGTTGGCGTCGACCAACACACACTCGAGCGCGTTGCACACCCCCGGGCGCTGCACTTTGCCATTGAGCGCGAGCTGTACGGCCATTTCCAGGTCCGCTCCGCGATCGACGAACAGATGGCACACGCCCTTGTAGTGCTCCACCGTGGGCACGCGCGCGTTCTCGTGAACGAAGCGGATCAGCCCTTCACCACCGCGAGGGATCGCCAGGTCGACTAGCCCGGTGAGAGACAGGAGTTCCTTGATCCCCTCGCGATCCGTCGCTGGCACGATCTGAACCGCACCTGAAGGGAGACCCACCTCGTCGAGCGCCGTCGCGATCAATTCCCCGAGGAATTGATTCGTGTGGTGCGCCTCTTTTCCACCTCGCAGCAGGCATGCGTTGCCCGCCTTGAGGCACAGCACAGCGGCGTCCACGGTCACGTTGGGACGCGACTCGTAGATCATCGCGATCACCCCGAGCGGGATGCGTTGCTTGCCAATCAAGAGGCCGTTCTGCAGGCGCTGCATGCCGGCGCGGCTACCCACGGGGTCCGGCAGACTCGCCACGAAGTCCACGCCGGCAGCCGTCGCCTCCACGACCTTGGGCGTCATCTCGAGACGATTGATCATCGCAGCACTCAGGTCCGCCCTGCGCGCTGCTTCGACGTCCTGCGCGTTGATGCGGCCGATCTCCTGAACGCTGTCACGCAGGTGGCGCGCGACCGCCTGGAGCGCCGCGTCCTTCGTCGCGCGATCCAGCGCCGCGAGGCGCCTTCCAGCCGCCCGCGCGCTCACCGCCTGTTCCCGCACTCCCGTCATGCTCCTCGCCTCACCTGCGCCTCTGCGCACATCTTGCCTGCGCCTTCGCGCCTCAGCCTGGCGCCCTCCGGCGCGCTACCTCCGCTACGCGGGGGCGCGAAGGTTAGCTCAGAGCGAGCCAACGCGCATGCGACGGACTTCAGGGAGCGCCCCCGGCGTCAGTCGCGGGCGGCGCGGCGTCCACCGCCGCATCGGCTGGGCCTCCGTCTGCGGCGCCAGGCGGCGCGCTAACGGCAGGTTTCGGCGCGGGTTCGGGCTCTTCGTCCTCGTAGTCGAGCCAGTCACCGGCGTCGTCGTCCAGTGGGTCCACGGACTTTCCCGCGTCGTACGGCGCCACCGCGTGGCGCTCATACTCAGGTGCTGGCAGCGCGGGGCGCTCCCGTCGACCCGAACAGCTCCAAATGACGCCGACGCTCAGCAGCAGGGCACCAACCCATGCACGCCTCACAGCGCCACCCCCGCGTCTGGAACCTCGAGAGGAGGAACCGCAGGCGTGGCGTCGGGCGGCGAGTCCTCGGGCGCTAGCGGGTCTTGAGGCGCCGGTAGTCTGCCGACGGTGCCGCCATCGATCGGCAGCTCCGATGCGGCGTGAGCGCCGAGGGCCCGCGGCGCTGGTTCGGTGACCGCGGAGGGCGACGGGGCGCGGTCGCTGCTGCCCCCTAGGGCGTTACAGCCACAGCACACACTGACGGCCAGCAGCGCGCTGAGGCGGGGCACGCTCCAGCTCAAACCCAGCGCTCCTCGTCCACGGCCTTGAGCGTCGCGGTGAGGTCGAAACGCGGCTCGTAGCCCAACACCTCGCGGGCGCGGCTGTCGTCGACCATGCAGACGTAGCGGATGTAGTCCAGCTCCGGTGCCGGAAAGGACGTCATACGAAGATTCCACAGGCGCTCAATACCACGCCGCGCGACCATGTGCGGCAACGGCAGAGTCGCGCGCCCCAGGGTGCGCAGCGCGTGGCTCAGGGAGACCGGCGTCGGACCCGCGATGTTGAAGATCCCCCGCGCTCCCGGCCGCAACGCCAGGCGAATCGCCTGCACCACGTCGTCTTGATGAACCACCTGAATCATCGGGTCGAAGCCCATCAGCGTCGGGACCACCTTCAGCCGCAAGTAGTTGCTCGGCGCGTTGCGCACAGTGCCAAGGATGTGGGTCGGCCGGAGAACCACCGTCTCGGTCTGCGGGTGTTTCCAGAAGAAGGACTGGGCGAGCATGTCCAGTTCGACCAAATCACGGATCTCACTGAATGCACCGGCGCCTAGCAGCGGAGCTTCTTCCGTGAGGAACTGGGGATTGTCCGGGCGTGGCCCGTAGACGTTGGCGCTGGATATTAGGACCAACTTCGGAACGTTGTAGCGCCTCACCCACTCCAGCATCTTCTGGAAGCCAGCCACGTTCCACGAATGGTGCTCCTCGCTATTACCGCGAGGATTATGCATTACCCCGAGGTGAACCAGCGCCGCCACCTCCCCATTGCGGAAGATGTCCTGCGCCTTCTTGCGGCGGATGTCGATCTGATGAAACTCGATGTCCTTGGGGCGATCGTGAAACGGCCGGCGGTCGACGCCGATCACGTGACGATCCCGGTGTAGCTGACGCGCGAGGCGACGCCCAAGGCGTCCGCAGATCCCCGTGATGACCACAGGACCCTCGGCTAGGCGCTCGGAGAAAAAGCTCGCGGAGTCGCTGAGGCGCCGCGACCCCTGACGCCGGTCGCCCTGCCGCCGCTCGTCGTCGTCGCTATCTGGTGACTGAAACGCTTCGTCCCGAGCCATATTCACCAAAACACCGAGGGGCGCTCGCGTAGTCCCCGATCGATCAGCGCCTGAATCGTTTGCCGCACCAAGTAGACCTTCTCCTCCATCACGGAGTCGTCGTCATCGGGATCCCCGGAGAAGCGCATCGGTTCGCCGAAGTAGAGGCGGTACTTGGTGGGTAGCGGCATCTGCATGCCGGGGATGAACCACTGCGGGATGACCGGCGCGACGGGCATCCCCGTGGCGCGAGCGAGCAGATTGAAATTCCCCAGGTTGACGTACTGCTCTTCGGCGCCCACCACGGCGACCGGCACGATCGGTGTGTCCGTCTCGATCGCCAGGCGCATGAAGCCGAGGCCAAAGTCTTGGAGCTGGTAACGCTGGCTGAAGGGCTTCGAAATGCCGCGCGTTCCCTCGGGGAACACCAGGATCATCTCCCCCAGTTCGAGCAGTCGGCGGCAGTTCTCTGGTACGCCAACGACCTGCCCCAAACTACGGAACAAGACGTTCACATAGGGCAGCTTCTGGACCCACTTCTCCACCATGGCGCGAATCACGCGCGGGGGCTCGCCGTCGAGGAACATGCTCGCGCCGATGATCATGCCGTCGATGGGTACCTGTCCCGAGTGGTTTGCCACGAGCAGCACCTTGCCTGGCGGGACGTTCTCCGCGCCATGCACTTCCGCACGGAAGTAAACACGATGAAAGAGCGAGACGATCCCCAGCGCTAGCTTCGCGGTCTCCGGATCGAGGCCAAACGGATCGCCGCCCATGCGCTGATAGCGCGCGCGCAGCTGCTCGATGCGGGCGTCAAAATCGTCCCCCAGCACCCGCACCGTCGCGTCCTCCACGCCCTCCCGCGCGGCGCCATACGCGCGCTGAGCGCGCGGGATCACGTCTTGCGCCGCGAAGTCGGTCAGCCGCGCGAGGAGCGGGTGACGCAGGAGGGCTGCTGCGTTGGGCACGCCGGAGCTAGGAACACCTCGCATCGAGTCAGGCACCCAACCGACTCTACCCGTTACGGCGGGAAAGCTGGGGGGAAAACACTTTTCCCTCTGACGCCAGGCGTTGCACGCTGTCGTGATGCAGGGCGCCAGCGATCCCAGTCACTCCGAAGTGCGTCGCTCTGGAGCGCACGGATCGGACGCGTGGCTCATCCCCGAACCGTTGCGTCCCGGCGCACGGGTGCGCGTCGTCGCACCTTCGGGCCCATTCGATCACACCCTGGTGTGGCGTGGCTTGGCCGCGCTCGCGGAGCGCTACCGCCTCGAGTTTCAGCGGGACATGTTTCACCCCCGGGGGTTCCTTGCGGGGGACGACGAGCGACGCAAGGGCGAGCTGCAGCGCGCCCTCGACGATCCTCGAGTCGACGCGGTGATTGCCGCACGCGGCGGCTATGGGCTCAGCCGCATTGCCCCGGAGGTCGACTGGAGCAGCCTGCGACGCCAACCGAAGTGGCTCGTCGGGTTCAGCGACATCACCGTGATGCACCTCGAGGCCAGCGCTCAACGCGTCGCCTCACTCCACGCCCACAACTGCGCCGGCCTCGGTCGCGCCTGGCAGCCACGGCACCGCGAGTGGTTTCACGCACTGGAGCGCAGCGACTGGGACGAAGTGCACCCCTTGCGCGCGCTGACCGCCGGCGACGCAGAGGGCACGCTGTGTGGCGGCAACCTCACGCTGCTGTCGGTACACAGCGCCGCCCGGCGACTCGCGCTCCCCGATCCGTGTGTGTTGTTGCTCGAAGAAGTCAGCGAGGCGCCCTATCACATCGATCGGATGCTGACCGCGTTGCTCCAGTCAGGAGACCTGAAGCCAGTGCGCGGGGTGGTGCTGGGGGAGTTCTTGAGTTGCCCTTCGGGGCGCTATGGAGTCAACGCAGAGCAAGTGCTGCGCGAACGCTTCGAGCGCCTTGGCGTGCCGGTGTACGCGGAGCTGCCCGTAGGGCACGGCGAGCGCAATCAGCCTCTGGTGCTTGGGAGCTGGGCCCGGCTGCACGCGGACCAACTCCGGCTGACGCCCCCCGCGTAGTGTCCTGTGACCTTTTCAGCGAATCACAGATTCGCCTCATTCGCCCTACGCGGTTTCCTCTCCCCCAAGGAAAAACACGCGTCGCCTCGCGAGGACTTCGGGACGGATTTTTGGGGGAGGCGCGCTCGTCCCACAACGTGGGTCTTCTGCGAAGCTGCGTGCGCCTAGCGCCGGAAGCGGCTAGGGACCTGCTAGGATGTGTGATTGGGCGGCGTGAGCGCCATCCGACTTGCTTGGAGGACGCGAAGTTGAAGGGTTGGCTTTACACGGGTGCGCTGTTCGCGCTGATGGGCTGCTCAGCGGGTGGTAGCGGCGCTGGCGGTGGTCAAGGCGGCACGAGCCAAGGCGGCAGCGCTCAAGGTGGCTTCGGTGGGCTCCTGGACGGAGGTTCGAATGGCGGCAGCGGCGGGCTCGCGTCCGATGCTGCGTGTGAGAGCGTGAGTCAGACTGCCGAGAACAAGCTCCAGCCGGCCGACATCATCTTCGTTGTCGACAACTCGGGCAGCATGACCGAGGAAGCTGGCTTCGTTCAGTCCGCGATCAACACCTTTGCCAACGGCATCGCTTCCGCGGGGATTGACTACCACGTGATCTTGATCAGCGCCGACAGCAATGACAGCAACGGCATTTGCGCCCCGGCTCCCCTCGGCTCAGGTCAGTGCCCAGCGGACTCCTTGGCGCCCAACTACAAGCACATCAATCGTGAGGTAGGCAGCTCGAACGCCCTACAGATCGTGCTCGAGGAGTTCGAGAAGTACAAGCCCATGTTGCGCCCGGGTGCGTCCAAACACGTCGTCGCGATCAGCGATGACAACCCAGCGACCACCGCGCAGGCCTTCGACGCGAGCTTCGCACCCCTGCTGAGCGCCGCGGATCCGCTCTACACGGGCTACACCTTTCACGGCATCTACGGCTTCACGAAGCCCGCGGAGAACCAGTGCCGCTTGAATGCGAACAGCGATCCGTGCTGCGTGTCTGGTGATCCCTGGGTGCTCACCGTCAACATTGGCACCGTCTATCGAGACCTCGCGGATATGACCAGCGGAGAGGAGGGCAACCTGTGCGAGCAGGAACAAGGCTTCGTGGCGGTGTTTACCCGCGTCAGCCAAGCGGTAGCGGTGAACTCGAAGCTCGCCTGCGAGTGGACAATCCCAAGCGCACCAGAGGGCGAGATGTTCGACAAGGATCGCGTCAACATGCAGTACTTCGCGCCGAACAGCGGCAACGGCGAGCCCTTTGGGCGCGTCGGCTCAGCGACGGAGTGCGCCAACGTGGTGGACGGCTGGTACTACGACAACGCGGCCAGCCCGACGAAGATCTTCGTCTGCCCCCAGACTTGCACCCGCATCCAAGGCGCGGGCGAACAAGCGCGCATCGACATCCTCTTCGGCTGCGCATCGGAGCCCGCCGTCCCGCGCTGAGCGGGCGCCATTTCCCCCCGGTACCATGCTGGTTTCCCTGCAGAACTAAGCCGCAGGGTCCACAAACGCGAGCGGCCCGGCGAGTCAACTCGTCGGGCCGTCGCATTCGCTGAGGAGCGGGGCTACTCCATCAGGAGTTCGTCCTCGTCAACGAGCAGCGCGTCCTCGTCGACAACCATTGCGTCGTCGTCGTCGTCGTCATCCTGGTTCTCGGTGAGCAACCCGGGGCGGACTTCGGTCGCGTCGCTAGGCGCGTCAGCATAGTCCAGCGCCGCGGGGGCTGCCGCGTCCCCAAGCAGCTCCGCGCTCATGGTCGATTCGTCGTCCGCCCCTCCGAAGGAGATGTCCGGGCGCTTCGGTCGCAGGGCGCGCAGCTGGTCCTCCGCCTGCTCCACCGCTTGAGCCTCGCTGATCTGCGGCGGCGCCGTGGGCTGGTCATCATCGTCGTCGTCGTCATCCGCCGCGAGCGTGGCTGACGACGCCGGTGGTTCATGCTCCGGCTTGCTGACGGACGTGACTTCGTCTTCGATGGCATCAACCGAGGAGTGAGCCGGTGGCAGATCGAGCAGCTCGTCAGCCGAGGAGGTTTCCATGACCGCCGGCGCGGCGGCTGGCGGACTCGCGGGCGGTGCTGCGCTGGCCGGCGCGCTCGCCGGTGGAGGCGCCGCTTCACTCTTGGGCTTCGGCGCGGGCTTGTCCTCCGACTTGATCGTGTTGAGCATGCCCTTCTTGGCGCGATCCAGACCCTCGGTCGCCTCCGGGTCCTCCTTCTTCATGCGCAGCACTCGGCGCCAGGCGTCGGCGGCCTCGCGAGCGTCGCCCAGGCGTTCCTCCCACAGCCTCGCGACCTTGCGCGCCAACTCCGCACGACTTGCCGGATCTTTTCCACGAAGAATTTGATCCTCGTAGAGCTGGACCATGCCGCGCCAATCCTCGAGCTCTTTGTAGAGCTTCGCGAGGTCGTCCATCACCGCCTGATCCGACGGGGAAAGGTCGTGTAGGCGCTTCAGGTCCTCGGCAGCCCCCCGCGAGTCTTCGAGCTGATCGCGACGGAGAGCTGCACGGCGCGCCAGGAGCTTCCGCACCAGCGGCCCGTCAAACACCTCGGTCAGTGCCGTACTCAGCACCGCATCCGCGCGCTTCGGCTCTCCGAGTTCATTGGCGAGGGCCTCTAGGTCGTCCAGCACTCCGTCGTCGACGTGAGCCACGAGGGAGTCCTTGAGCCACGCGAGCGCCTGTTCGGCGTCCGAGAGCTCGCGCATGGCGATGTTGGCGGCACGGCGCAACAGCGCGGAGCGCGTACGACCGCCGTCCCGTGAACCGCCGCCGCCGCCCGCCATCGCAGTCGCTAGCAGACGCCGCACCTGCTCCGTGCCCGCTGCTTCGTCCGCGTCGCGAGCGACGTTCTCCAGCGAGTCCAAGCTCTCTTCTTGGACACCACCGCTCAGGGCGAGATCAAAGAAGCCGCGAGCACGCTCCGGGGCGCCCTGCTCCGCCGCGACCTGCGCCGCGCGCGCCAGAGCCCGCAGGCGATCCTGCGGCGCCTTGCAGCGCGACACTTGGCGCTCGTACAGGTCAACGATCTGCTTGGGCTCATCGGCCAAGCTCACCAAGCGACCGAGCAGGTCTTCCGCGTCTTCAGGACCCACGCTCGCGAGCGCCTGTTCGCCGTGCTGCAACGCGTCCTCCGCAGAGACACCGGCTTGCTTCAACACCTCCGCTTGCCGCACGAGCTCTTCAGCTCGGCTGGGACCGCTGAGATCTGAAGACAGCAAGTCGTGAGCCACGCCAAGGGCGTCCAGGTCCTTGAGCTTCACGCCCAATTCCTCGAGCTGAGTCGCCATCTCGGCGTCCGCGCCCCGGGTGCGCGCCAGCTCCTTCGCTACGCCCGCCGCGTCCGCGTCACGCCCGACCTCGACGAAACGATTGAAGGCGTTTCTGAGGGCGTCATTGCGTGCCGCCCCAACCGGCGCCTCGGCAAACCACTCGACCAACTTCTGGGCGACGACGCCCTTCCAGCCGAGCTGATCTCCAAGCTCCACATAAGCGTCGCGACACGCAGCATCGCCCTGATCGGCGACCTCGACCAGCGCTGCGAGCGCATCGTCTCCCCGTTCGCACTTCTCGTGCAGCACGGTGGCGAGTCGCCGCGTCATCTCGCTGAGTTCCTCTTCGTCGCCCTCCACCTCGATCAGCTGCTGGAGGTGACGCGCTACGCGGGGCCAGTCCTCGAGGCGCTCGTTGAGCGCCACGAGTCGTCCGATGGCGTCGAAGTCTTCTTCCTCGATGGAGACCACGATATCCAGTACCCGCACGGCGGACTTCGGGTCATCCAATTCGCCCTCATAGAGCCCTGTCAGGCGCTGAGCGAGTTCCAGCTTCAGCCCCGGCTCCGCCGCGGCTTCCAGGTAC
Source organism: Polyangiaceae bacterium (assembly GCA_020633205.1). Taxonomy (NCBI): domain Bacteria; kingdom Pseudomonadati; phylum Myxococcota; order Polyangiales; family Polyangiaceae; species Polyangiaceae bacterium. Next base: position 33,784 of record JACKEB010000022.1, on the reverse strand, counting down.
TTCTCCAGAGCAGCGGCAGCAGCCCCAAGGTTGCCACGGCCCTCCTCGAGATCTGCGATTGCGGTGAGCGCTTCGGCGTTCGTCGCGTCGACGGAACTCAGCACCTCCTGATAGCAATCGATCGCGGCGTCCACATCCTCGAGCGTTTCCGCAAGCAAACGCGCCTCGCGCAGCATCACTTCGGCCTTGCGCGCGGGATCGTCGATCACGCGCTTGAGCTTGGCGAGGTACTCCACGGCTTCCGCGGCCTCGCCGCGCTCACCGGCGTCATCCGCGAGGAATAGCAGCGCCTCCTCGTCGTCCCCGTCGACCAGCAGCTGCTGCAAGCTCTCCCGCGCCGCCTCTGGGTCGCCCAGAGTGTCCCGCTGAATGGTCGCCGCGCGCTTGCGCAGCTCGATACGCATCTCCGCGCTCTCGAGCTTGTCCGCACGACGCAGCAAGAACGCCGCAAGATCTGGGAAGCGATCCGCAGACTCAAAACGCTCTTCGAGCGCCTTGGCGAACTCCTCGTTGGTCGGATCGAGGTCGGTGGCTTGCTCCAGGCGGAGCACCGCGCTCGAGTCGTCGCCGGCACGGCTCAGCAGATCACTCTCGCGCGCGTAGAGGGTTGCCTGCTGCTTGGGCTCCGCCGCGAGCTGGGCCTGCTCGTCCACGGCCTGAGCCGCTTGGTCCCAGGCTTCGGCTGCGGCGAAGCACTGCTCGGCGTCAGCCCACATCTCAGCCTTCTGGGTGAGTGCAGCGCCCTCCGCGAATGCGTCGCCTGCAGCGAGCATATCGCCACCATCACGGCGCAGCTGACCCAAGCGACTCAGCAGCTGCCCCTTTGCGTCTTCGTCCTCGAGGGCACCCACGTTGGCGGCGATCGCGTCCGCCGCGAGGTCCAGCCGCTCGCCCTTTTCGTAGAACTTCACCGCGGTCATCAACGCGGAGTCGTCTTCGGGTGTGAGCGACGCGATGCGCGCCCAGGCGTCGCCCGCGGCTACCACGTCTTTGCGCTTGTGCTCGTGGAGCTTCGCGAGGTTTTTCTCCAGAGAAATCCTGACTTCGATATCCGGAGCCTGCTCGGCTTCTTGCTCGAGCAGGGTCGCGACGTCATCCCAGCGACCGGCGCGCTCGAGCAGGCGCTTCAGCTGCGCGCGGGGTCCCTCGCCAGGGTCCAGAGAGACGAGCTGTTGGAGCGCATGGATCGCGGTGTCCAAATCGCGGAGCTGCGTCTCGCAGAGCCCTGCAATTTCCCTCAACCAGTTACGCTTGGCGTCTTGGGTAACACCCACGGACCGGGTTGCAGCGAGCAAGATGTCCCGCAACTCGGCATACTTGCGCGTCTGCCTGAGGTGGGTTTGCAGGAAGTTCAGTGCCTCTTCGTTGCCGGGGTCCAGCGCGACGGCCTCGCGGTACTTGGCGCCTGCCTCGGACTTGCGTCCCTTGCGGGCGAGTGCCTCGGCTTCGTCGATCAGCGTGCGAACGCGATCGGGGTCTGCCGCGGGAGCGAAGTCGTCGCTCTCGGGTTCTTCTTCCATCACCGCGCTGACTTCGTCGGCTACCTCTAGTCGCCGCGAGCTCTTCCCTGCGGAAGCAGCCACGGGCGCCGACTGCTGCATGCGCGGCTCGGACTCCGCGGCTTGCGCGCCGGGTGCTGGCACCTGGGCCGCGAGGGAGCGAACATCCGCGTCCCCGATGTACGCTTGGCACTCCCCGGCCATCGCGCCATTGGGGTTTACCGTGAGGTACTTCGCAGCGCGGGGGCGGATCTCTGCGTCCCTGCCTTCTTGTCCGCCATAAAACATGGCCAGCTGGATCGCGCGATCATCGCCTGGCTCGATCTCCAAGGCGCAGACGGAATACGACACGCCGTACTCGCCGCCGTACTCCTCCGCGAGCTGATTGAACAAACCGGCAGCTTCGTAGCGCTCGTCGTCGCCAACGTTCTCTCCCGCTTGCACGCGGTCGAGCACACTGGAAGCCAGAGCCTGGCGGAGCGCGGGGTCGCGCCCTTGATCGACGGACCATGCGTGGCGCAGGGACATGCTGGATCCAGCACCGTCACCCGCTTGCTTGCGCACCTCGGCTTCGTCGCTGTAGAGCGCCACCTGACGCTCTGGGTCGTCCGTGAGCGCTTGCTCCATGGCAAACAGCGGGATGGCTTCGAGCCACTGCTCTTGAGACTTGTAGAGCTCGCGTAGCGCGTAGATCGAGTACTGGCTCCCCGGCTGAAGCTCGATTGCCCTGCGGTAATTCTCGATCGCCTTCTTGGCCTGGGCAAGCGGCGGCTCCGCCCAGAGGCGCGCGAGCTCCTCGTGCATGGCCGCAACATATGCCGCCATGTCCGGGTCCTGTGCGGTCAGGGGAGCCAAGGCTTTCGTGCGGCGTTCAAGCAACGCGACGAGCGCCTTGTTGTCACCCTTCTCGCGGTACAAATCCGCAAGTTTTTCCGCTGGAGCGGCTTGGGTCGGGTCCCGGTCGATGGCCGTCATGAGCGCTCGCGCGGCGCGATGCGCGTCGCCCAGCGTGGTCGCCCAGACGTTCGCCGCCTCGGTAAGCCAGTGACAGGCGAACAAAGCGTCGCCGGTGGTGCGGCCCACACGCTCCAAAAGCATGGCGTACGAGCGCGGGTCTTGTTGACCCTGATGGTGCGCGTACGTGATGGCTTCTTCGTCGTGTGGATTCTGAACGAGGCGCTGTACCAGCGCGTCCATCTCCCTCGGATCCATTTCGCGCGACGCTACCACCGAAACTCAGGCAGCCGCAACGCGCCAACCCGCCAAACTCGAGTGGTGTTGGACGCTTTCTTCCGTTCTGCGTCAGCTTGGTTCACGAACCACGATCAGCAGCGCGCTGAAAGACCCAGAGCATCACGGCTTCACTGCAGAACTCCCGTCTCAGCGTATTTCCGCGGGGCCACGCCGTGTGCTGCCCTCAGCAGCGGCTGCGCTCTCCACGACGCGTTCGCACTCACCACGGACGTGTCGGCGAACTCGTGTTCCCAACCCGAAATGGTTGTTTCTTCGTGCCTCCCCGGGCGCGAACCATCAGACCAGGCGAAGGGAAGATTTACTCGAAGCGACCGTAGCGATCGCCCGTCTTGCGCTTGATGGCGGGGGCGGCCGGAGCGGGCGCCACAACGGGTTTTGGCGCGGCTTTCGCCTTGGTTTGCGGGTTGATTTCCGCGGAAGCGGCGGCGGAAGCGGAGGGCTCCGCTGCAAGCTGTTCGGGATCGAGCGCAACCTCTTCGGTAGCGGACGCGACTGCGGTCGCCGCAGCAGGCACGTCCCCGCGCGGCTCGATGGGCGCAGGCGCCGCGGCGGCGGCCTCACTCGCGGTAGATGAGCGCATGGACAGCCACAGTCCTGTCGGGATGACGATCGCGGCGGCAGCGATCGCGGCCAAGATCCACACGGTACGAGAACGCGGCCGCGTGGGTCCAGGCGTCGCCACCCAACTGGTGGAGTGACTCCCCGTCGCTAAGGCGTCGCCCAGCGCACCCTCGAGGGCGCGAGAGAACTCTTCGGCGCTCTGAAACCGCGCAGCAGGGTCCTTCTCCAGCGCCTTGACCACGACCCGCTCCAGAGTGGGACTGATACGGCCCGCCGGCGCGACCTCGCTGAGGCGAGGAGGCGCCTCCTTGATGTGGCGCGCCATCACCACCACGGCGTCGTCATCGACGAACGGCGCGCGACCAGCGAGCGCGTGATACAGGATGACCCCGAGGGAGTAGAGATCGCTGCGCACGTCCAGCGGCTTGCCTTGCGCTTGCTCCGGAGACATGTAGCGCGGCGTTCCAAAGACGGTGCCCGCTTGGGTCTCTAGAGCGTCGATCGCAAGCTCGTCTCGAAGCAGCTTGGCGATACCGAAATCGAGCACCTTACACACCTCTCGGCGCCCGTCCGGTGTGCGCGTGAGGAAGAGGTTGTCCGGCTTGAGATCCCGGTGAACGATGCCCTTCTGGTGAGCTTCCGAGAGGGACTCCAGAGCTTCCCGCACGAGCCGCACGGCCTCCACCACGCCGATGGCGCCGCGTTTGAGCCGCGCGCCCAGCGTTTCGCCATCGAGCAGCTCCATGGCCAAGAACCACGCGCCATCATCGGATGCCCCAAAGTCGAACGCGGTGACCGTGTGGGGGCTCGTGAGCTGACTCATCGCCCGCGCCTCACGCTCGAAGCGGGCACGCGTGTCGGGATCGTAGACCTTGTCGGGCCGCACGATCTTGAGCGCAACGTCTCGACCAACCGTCTCCTGCCGTGCTCGGTAGACGGCACCCATGGCTCCCGCGCCCAACTTGCCGAGGACCACAAAGCGCCCCGCAAACGTGCGTCCCAACATCGGGTCGGCGCCGGAACTCTGGATGTCAGCCGGGCTGATCAATGCCAACCCATGGGTGGGGCAGCGCGCCAGCTTACCCCCGGACGCGGGCGGCGCCGTGGCATGACAGAGCGGACACACCACGCCGTCGAGCGCGCTCAGCGGCGGCGCTGTGGCGTCGGGATCGATGCTGTCAGACGGGGGTCGCGTCATGGGGACTGCAGGGAGACTGTACTGTGAGGGATACTCCGCATTAACCCAGCTCTCAGGGCTTCAAGCAAGCCCGTTCGGCCGCTCGGCCACTCCGCCGACCGAATCGTCGTCTGTTCGCTGCGGCATCTTTGCTTCAGCCTGCCCTGCAAGGCATACGACCTCGGAGCCTCGCCGGATAACTGCGCGAACGCGGTTCGGCCAGGCGTCCTTCCAGTGTTTTGTCTCCGTAGTCAGATCCGCCTCACTGGGCGCTCGCTAGGTTGCGCCAATCAGCCGGTTGGGGCTCCGCGGACGCCCTGCGGCTCCCTGGTATCAATCCAGGGGAAACAGCGTTAGCTCCTCCCGCGAATGGCTCCGCCAGAAGGGCGTGTGGTCCTGTTTTTTTGGGGGGGGAGGTGCACCAGGTGCCGCTGGGACTCGGCTCAACGCACGCAGAACGCACGCCCCATGTCATCCGCGCGGCAATGGTAGCCCGCCGACGGGCAGTCTGCATCGCTACAGCAAGCGTCGCTGCACGTGCCGTCTGGCCCGCAAATCCCCGATCGGCAGTCCCCCGCCCCAGTGCACGTGGTCCCGACCGCACCGTTACCGTAGTTACCGGAAACACAGGCAGCCCCGACTCCACTCGGGTAGCCACACGCCATGTCGACGCGGATCCCCGCCACGTTGAAGCTCCCGCAGTCGTAGCTCGAGCAACACGGACTACTGCACAGCTTCACGCCACTCCCAACGCTGCGGCACAGGTTGGCGGCACACTGATCGTTGTCGCTGCAAGTCGAACCGTAGGTCAACCCAGTCCCCGGGCGACAAACATTTCCACTTGGATTAATCGCGCAGGTCAATCCGCCGCCGCAGTCGCTGTGAGCACAGCAAGTGTCGATACAGCGCCCACTCTCGCACAGGCCGCTGCGACAGTCCTTGGGAGCGCTGCAAAGCTCTCCCGCGCGGAGCAGCCCCACGCTGCGATTCAGCAGCGCCGCTTCCTGACACAAGCCTCCGCTCGAGCAGACCCATCCCGGGCCGCAGTCCTCAGAGCGGCAGCAAGTGCGCGTGCAACGGGAAGCCGCACACAGAAAACCAGCGGCGCACTGCGCGTCCCCGGAGCAACTCTCCCCCCACCCTCCTGGACCCGAGTCTCCGCAGCCATCGTCCGCCGCGCCGTTGCAGTCGTCGTCTAGACCGTTTCCGCAGCGCTCGCTGAGCGCGCATGCAGTGCAGACGCCTTCGAGACACACCTGTCCCGGGTCGCACACCGGGGGCCCGACCACGCCCTCGCTACGGCACTCGATACGGTCCAACTCTCCGGGCAGCGCGAGACTACAGGCTGCCATGCAGGCAGCCGCACCACCAAGCAGCGTCACGAGCGCGAACCACCGCGCGAAGCCTGGCGAGCCCGCATACCGGTCCGGGCGGCTCATCAGAACGTCCCCCGGTAGTTGATTCCGTATGGTACCGGATCCAAGCCAACCCGGGACGCGCTCTGCCCGGCCGGTTCATCGGCGCTGCGTCCGAAATAGAGCAATGAAGCGGCGGCACCGCTCAACAAGGCGACACCAAAAGAGATGTCAGCGACCAGCGCCATATCGTGAGCGCTCGAGGCGTCGTGCTGGAGATCCCCTGCACTTTCGCCGGGTCCGGTAGTCGGCGACCCCCCGGGGTGCGTCAACAGCGCGCGAACGCCGAATACGACCCCAAGCGTCAGGGCGGCGAGGCTGAGCCCAGCGGTGCCGTAGACCCAAACATCGAGTTTGCCTCCACTGCGGTCCTGCGCCGTACCCCTTTGTCCGTGTTGGCCACTCCCGGGCTGATTCGGATCGTCGTCGCCGCCTGAGCTTGCTCGCAGCGCACGCTCCTGAGCACCTGCCAGACGCTGCACGATGACTTCAGCCCGCTCACGCTCGGCGGGGTCGGTCTCCATCTCGAGGTAACGCCGGAAATAGAACAGTGCCTTGTCTAGGTTGCCGAGCTTCTCGTGAACCAGGCCCAGGTTGTAGACCAGGTCCTTTCCGCTGGGATCCAGCCTGAGTGCCTCCTCGAGCTCCTCGACGGCGCGCTCGTATTTGCCTTCGCGATAGGCCTCGAGCGCGGATTCAAAGTGCTCCTTGGCCACCTCGGCCGGCGCCTTCTCCGTCTGTACCGGGGCGGCGCCCTTTTGGGCCGCTGCGTCGGCGAGCGCTACGGAGCTCTGCAGCGCGATGCCCAGGATCAACGCCCAAGCGACCGCGCTGGACAACTGGCGGACGCCGCCACGAGTCGACGTGAGAATACCGGCAGGCAAGCTGGATGCTGGGCGCGAAGCTCGCTCTCGACGCATTGAGCGGAACATAGCGTAAGCAGCGGCAAGGTGGCGCGTTCTTGCTGCATTCCCAGTGAGAAAGCTGGCTCTTACCCCGCTGTCCCTCGGCCCGCCGAAGCTTCCGATCGGAAGACCGCCGATGCCTTGGGCAGACGAGTAGGACCAGCCGTTTTCCTCTTGGCGTCCAAAGGAGATGCACCATGGTATCGATGTCCGATCGCGCCTCAGTCCGCGCCTCAGTTCGAACGGGCGCTCCGCGCTTCACCTTCCTTGCGGGCGCGATCGCGGGCCTGAGCTTGCTCGGCGTGAGCAACGTGGCCCACGCGCAGTTTGCGGATCCGCCAGGCGGGCAGCCAGTCGTCGCGGTTGGTGGCGATGAGTACGTGCCACCTCCTAGCTTCGAAGAGCCCTTCTATCACCCACACTCCACGGTGCGCTTCGGGGTTGGCCCCGTCTTGCGGCTGAGTGAACCCGGTGCAGACGGCGGTTTGGGGCTGACGATTGACGTCGGGAGCGACGCCGCCGGAGTGCGCTTCAGCGGGATGTGGGTGAAGACCGGCGCCGATACCGGTCTGTCTCAGTACGCTGGTGAGTTGTGGCTCGACTTTGGACACAACAAGCGGCTGCACCCGATCATCGCCGCTGGCGCTGGCTTGGCGCGCCTCGACCTGGCGCAACCCGACGGCAGCATCAACGGCGAGACCATCGGTGTGGGGCTCTTGCGGGGCAGTCTTCAATATCTGCTGCCTGTCGATGGCACTGACGCCCGCGCATCCCTCGACGTGAGCGGTGCACTCCCGGCCATTCGGGGAGAGAACGGACCCGACGTCAAACCGTGGATGACGATCGGCGCTTCGGTGGTGGTGGGTTTCTGAGCGGGTCGAGCGCGCTATAGTGAGCGACGTGAGCCAGGTATCCCCGTCGACGACCCAGAGCAACGGACTCGCAACCACGTCTCTCGTCCTGGGCTTGCTCGGCTTCGTCGGTTGCTTCCCGGTGATCTCGGGAGTGATCGCGATCTTTTGTGGACTCAGCGCGCGAAACGAGATCTCCCGCGCGGAGGGCAAGCAGACCGGAGCAGGGGTCGCACTGGCCGGCATCATCGCCGGCTCCACCCAGCTGCTGATCGCTGCCACGCTGCTGATTCTGGGCATCGTTGGCGCCAACGCCCCCTCGATGGCTGCTCCCCCTCCCCCTCCGCCACCGGTTGCGGTCGCTCCACCCGTCGTGCCGGGCTTGCCACCTGGTCCCGGCGACGCGGGTGCCCCGACGCCAGCGCCGCTGCCAGGCCTCGGAACCACCCCGCCAACGGCAGCCGATCGCAGCGTGGATGAAGGCATCCTGGAAACGAAAATCGGAGATGTGCTGCTCGTGGACCTCGGTCCTGGGGTGGTCCCGCTCAACGCAGAGCTCGAACGACAGCGCAAAGCGGCGACCATCGCCAAACAAAAGCTGGTGCTTTGGACGGTGGTTCCCGACTGCAAGCCTTGCCAAGGCGTCGCAGCCGCCCTGCCTGATCCCAAGCTCCAGCGCGCTCTCTCCGGGACGCGTTTGGTGCGGGTCAACGTGCGAGACCACCTGCTCGAGCTCACTCGACTGCGGATCCCCACGGATAAGATCCCCGGGTTTGCGTTGCTCAGTCCCGAAAACCATCCTCTCGACTATGTGAACGGGGGTGAGTGGGACGCGGACATCGCGGACAACATCGCACCTGTGTTGGAAAAGTTCGTTCGCGGCGAATACGAAAAGCGCAGAGAGCCCTGGCGCGGCGGCCGGCGGGACGACGAAACCCCGATCTAGCTCGAGCCGCGCCTCCCAGGTATCGACTCATGGCGCAGTGCGATACACTGCCGGCCAAGTATGACGAGTCTGGAACCGGTTGGGACGCCGCTGCCTGTAGGTGCAGGGGTGAAGCAAGGGACCTTACGTGCACTTCTGGAAGGGCGCCGCGCCCAAAGCGCGCCCCTCACCTTGAAGCAAGCCGTCGGTCTCATCGTGCCACTAGCGGTGCGCCTCGCCGAACGTCACGAGGCTGGTGAACGCTTCTACGTCCACCCATCGGTGTTGATCGGCGACGAACAAGACATCGATCTCGCGAGCGATACAGAAGCGCCAACGTTGCCGCGCGACAAGAGTTACCTCGCGCCGGAGGAGCGCGCTGGCGGCGCTGGTGACGCTCGCTCGTCGGTCTACGCGCTCGGCGCGCTGCTCTACGAGTTGGTCACCCTCGCCACTGTCGGACCCGCCATGCAACGGCCGACGACGCTGGTGCCTAGCCTGCCACCAGACCTCGAGGTGATCCTGGGCAAGGCGCTTGTCGCCGACCCAGCACACCGTCCCGACGACCTGCGTGCCTTGGCGCAGGCGATCCACCACCTCGCCCCTTCAGGCAGCATCGCGCCGCCGCCCGCGGATGAAACGCACCTCGATCATGACGGCGACATGGATGTGGACATCTCCCTATCCATGCTCCCGCCCCCCCCGAGCGGGGCAATGGCTTCGTCGCCCTACGAGATGGCGGTAGCCGAAGCGCCGAGCCAGCGCGGCCCCGATTCCCATGACGAGCTTTCAGCGCTCAAGGCGCGTCTCGAGGCGGACAAGCGCCCGCGCTGGGTGGTGATCAAAGACGGCATGGATCACGGCCCATTTTCTGCTGTGGAGCTGCTGCAGCAAATCGCAACGAACTCGTTCCACGAGGATGACACGCTGAGAGATGCCTTCTCCAAAGATGAGCGGGAGATCCGGGACTGGGAAGAGTTTGCGCCCTTTGCGGAGCACGCCCGCCTTCACCGAGATATCCAGGCGGAAAAAATCGCAATCGAACAAGTGGTCGTCGAAGAAAAGAAGTCCACTCGCAGCAAGGCGATCGCTGGCATCGCGGTCGTCGGCGTGCTCTTGGCGGTGATGGTGGTTTGGCTACTGAAGCAACAGGGTGCCAAGGACGATACGGTCGCCGTGCAAGGCGAAAGCGTAACCAACATCGAGACCCAAGGCGGCCTGAAGATCGATCCCAAGAAGCTCCGCAAGGGCGGTGGAAAGGGCGTCAGCGTGGCTGCAGATGGCACCCCCGTGCTGTCAGGCGGTGGCAGCTGTGAGAGCGCTGTCGCTGCCTACAACGAAGTCCTGAACATGGACGGCAAGAAGGGCCAGGCTGATATCACCCGCGGTCAGTACGCTTCCGTGCTGAACAACGGCAGCTACATCTCCGCCTGCGGCGCACCGGGCAGCATGGCCGTGAACGTCTGCGCCGCGGTGCAGAACGGCCGCGCGGTCGGGGTGACCGTCACCACCAAGCCGCACAACGCGGGGATTGCGAGCTGTATCGCCTCCAAGGTTCGCGGTATGAGTTTCCCCGCGAACCCCAAGCTCGATGTGGCCCGAACCTCGTTCGCGGCCGAGTAGGAGCGCGATGCCGCTTTCCCCCCGACACAACTACTTGCTGGAACCGCCCCCCAGCACGACCGTACGGAACCACGACCAGCGCACGCGGCCGAGGACGAGAGCGCGACGGAGAGCGGGCCTGCGTTTCTCGGCCCTCGCGCTGCTGATGCTGCTGGTTGGTTGCTCCGTCCCCGTCGCCGGGGGCCTGGAGGAAGGCAACGCGAACCGCATCGTGGTCGCACTGGAAGAGCAAGGGGTGGTCGCCGACAAGGAGCGCGACCCGGAAGTCGAGGGGCGATATCGAATCGTCGTCGCGCGGGACGACGCATCCACCGCGATCTCGGTGCTCACTCGCGAGAACTTGCCAGCACCGGACCCACCCGGCGTGCTCGATTCCCTGGGGCAAGGTGGCCTGGTACCAAGCCGGAGTTCCGAGCAGGCTCGGCTGATCGCCGGTACTGCGGGGGAACTCGAGCGCTCGCTTCGCGAGGTCGATGGAGTGCTCAGCGCACGAGTCCACCTGGCGGTGGTCGGCCACGATCCACTGCAGATGGACGACCAACCCGGCAAGCCCACAGCAAGCGTGCTGATTCGATATCGCGGCGCCACACCACCGATCGCCACCGACGAGGTAAAGCGCCTAGTCGCTGGGGCCGTCCCTGAACTGGAACCCGATCAAGTTGCAGTGGTGTCGAGCAGCGTTCCCGCAGCGCCAGCCACCGCCGAGCGAGAACTCGCCCGCTTCGGACCGGTCACGGCGACACGCTCATCCATGCTGCCCCTGCGCCTGGGAGTGGGCATTGCGGTACTCGCCAACTTGGTTCTGCTCGGCCTGCTGCTCTTTCTCAGCAGCAGACTTCGTCACCTGCGAGCCGATCTGGATGCCCTTCGTCAAGGCGACGGGCGGCAACCAGCCGAGTAGCGGCCACCTGTTCTAGCGAACGTCTCTGACCTCGAACAGTCTCTGCTACGGGTGCCAACTGGGGACCCACGCAGATCGTGGGTAGCCTGCGGGCAATCTGATATGAATGTTCGCCGAACGTGATTCGCCTCGAGAACATTTCCAAGTCATTCGAGCGTCCCGTGCTCAAAGACATCAACCTCGAAGTTCCGGCGGGGTGTCTCTACGGGCTGGTCGGTCCCGGTGCCAGCGGCAAGAGTGTGCTGTTGAAGATCATCACCGCCCTGATCCGTCCGGAGTCGGGTCAAGTGGTGATCGACGGCAAGAACGTGCTCGCGATGAGCGAACTCGAGCTCCAAGAGTTTCGCAAGAACATCGGCATGCTGTTCCAAAACAACGCGCTGTTCGACTTCATGACGGTGGGTCAGAACATCGCGTTCCCATTGCGCCAGCTGTTCGACCTGAGCGAGCAGGAGATCGAGGAACGCATCGCCGAGCGTTTGCGCTGTGTATCGCTCCCAGGCTTCGAAGATCGACTCCCTGCCGGGCTCAGCGGCGGGCAGAAGAAGCGTGTCGGGGTAGCCCGCGCCACCATCGCGCAGGCCCCAATCGTGCTTTACGATGAACCGGCGGCAGGTCTAGACCCAGTAACGAGTCAGAAGATCTTCGACTTGCTCCGCGCGGAACAGCGGGCTGCCAACGCGACCGTGATCATGGTGTCGAGCGATCTGGACCGCCTGCTTCCCGTCACGGATCGCATCGGCATGATGTATCGCGGCAAGCTGATCTTCGACGGGACCTGGGAAGAAGCCCGTACGAGCAGCAACCCGTACGTCTATCAGTTCATCAACGGCGTGCCCGAGGGCCCGCTCTAGCGGTCGCCGTGACATACGTCCGTTAGTTTCAACGCCCCGCGAGGGCCCGCGCCCAGCCACGCTTGCAACCGACAATTCCTGGAAAGTGGCGCTTGGCTGCGGGTTTCGAGCGTTTCCGCCACGTCCCGGTCGCTGACGACCCATGGCTGCTCTGGCCGACATGCCTGTCGGAGGCGGGCACCCCTGACCAGGATGGACACCCAGCCTTCCGAGAGACGCGCCCTCGAGCTGCCTCGGCCGCAGGAGCGATCGAACCGAATTCCGGCGCATGTGGCAGGGGTCGCCCGCCCGGTCCCAAAAGACGGTGAACAATTTTCCGTGTCCCCGCCAAGCGATTGACGGTTTTTCAAGGGTTTCCGGGCGGCATGACCCGTGCAACTCCCCGTGGAAAGGCATCGCAAACGTCGGAGGCCACGGTCATGGCGCTTCGCGGGGACGCGAGTTCGAAAGGCACTAGGAAAATCACATGTGGGTCCGCTGGAGTCATCGAGGAGATGAAGGGCAACGCCCGACCCGCCTCCAAGTGACCAGCACTCCCAGGAGGACAACGAGACATGCCCGCCCGCCAGCAGAGACTTACTGCGCACACGGCCCACCAAAGCTCCCAAGTGGAAACACCTACGCCGACGTCTCCGATCCCAATCGGCGCGAACAGCACGACTCGCGCCACGGCTTCAACGAGCGGAGTCCGGCGCGCCGTGAATCCCAGCTTGCTGACAAGGCACCCCCAAGGTGGTCAACCCAGCCACAAGCCCGCGTCTCGAGCAGCCATTCGCGTGGCGCCAGAAGCTCGCTTCAGGCAACATGAGGAGTTAGTGGTGAACGACCGTCGCGCCAAATCCGACAAAGAGCCCGCCGAGGGCACGTCGAAGGAACGACTGAAGTCGGGCAAGCGTCGCCGCCCCGACGCGGAAGAAGCGCCAACTCGGCCTGCTGCGCCAGCGCCTCGCCTGGGTCAGCACTCTGGGGCGCGCCCTGCGATGCGTTCTCAGGTCGAAGCCCCGGCGGGCGAGTACCGTTCGAGTGGCGTACGGCAGGTCGCGGGGCGCGTCTCGAAGATCGAACTCCCCCCAATCAAACCGCCCGCCAGCAGTGGACAGGTCAGCCTGCGAGTCTTGCTGGTGGACGACGAGCCCGCCCTCTTACGAGCGCACCAGCGCGTGCTGCAAGGCCCCGGTGTGGTGTGTGATCTCGCGCGGGACGGCGAGACAGCCACTGCGCTGCTGGCTACTCACGATTACGACGTCATCGTGAGCGACGTGTGCATGCCCAACATGGACGGCGTGTCGCTGCTGCGCGAAGTGCGTCGCCGGGACCTGGACGTTCCGGTAATCCTGGTGACGGCTAGTCCTAGCGTCGAGACCGCGGTCGAGGCCGTTGAGCACGGCGCCTTGCGCTACCTGTACAAACCTCTCGATCCAGCGCGCTTCAAGGAAGCGGTCGAGGACGCAGCGCGCTTGAATCGTCTTGCCAAGCTGAAGCGCGACGCGTTGGAGCTGATGGGGCTCAACCAGGGCGCTGGGGACCGCGGCGGCTTGGAGGTGGTGTTCGCGGAGGCGCTGGACGGTCTGTGGATGGCGTACCAGCCAATCGTTTCCCTACGGGAACAGCGTGTGGTCGCATACGAAGCGCTCTGTCGCTCCGCGTCGCCTCACCTTTCAGGGCCCCAAGGACTGCTCGAGGCAGCCGAGCGACTGGATCGGGTCTTCGAGCTGGGGCGCACCATCCGCTACCGCGCTGTGGCCGCGCTGGAGCACCTACCAGCGGGTACACCGCTCTTCGTCAACCTGCACCCACGAGAGATTTTCGACGACCACCTCCTCGATCCGGCCGATCCATTCGCGATCCACGCCGAACGTATCGTTCTCGAGGTCACCGAGCGTCGCGCACTGGACGACCTGGGAGACGTCGCCGCACGGGCCCGCGTCTTGAAGGACCACGGCTACCGCGTCGCCGTGGACGACCTAGGGGCGGGCTACGCGGGCCTCTCGTCGTTCGCCCATTTGACCCCTAGCGTCGCTAAGCTCGACATGTCGCTGGTTCGCAATATCCAAGACCACCCCGTGAAGCAGCGGCTGGTTGCTGGCATGGTCCAACTCTGCGGGGAGATGGGCACCCAGGTCGTGGTCGAAGGCGTCGAGACGGAAGCGGAACGTGACACGCTGCTGAGCTGCGGCTGCGACCTGATGCAGGGCTTCCTGTTCGCGCGGCCACAGGCGAAGATCGTCGAGCCCACCGGCTTCCAGCGAAAAGCCGCAGAGCAGCGCTAGCCACGCAGAGCAGCGCTAGCCACGCAGAGCAGCGCTAGCCACGCAGAGCAGCGCTAGCCACGCAGAGCAGCGCTAGCCACGCAGAGCAGCGCTAGCCAACTAGCGCCGCACCGGGCTCCGCTCAAGGTAGCTTGTCGACCTCGACGCGCACGGCCGCCGCCGCACCCTGGGCGCGCTCGCGACACTCTTGAACGTCGTCCCCATAGGTAGCCACCACACCCATCCGGCGATACTTGCGCGTGTCTGGCTTCGCGAACAGGCGCAGGCGATTTCGAGGGTCGCGGAGCGCGCCATCCACTCCAACGAAGCGGGGGTTGATCCCGGCTTCTTCCGCGAGGATCACCGCCGAAGCCCCAGGGGCGCGCTGGATGATGCGGCCAATCGGCAGCCCAAGAATCGCCCGCACATGGAGCTCGAACTCGCTCATGTCCTGCGTCGCCAACGTGACCATCCCCGTGTCGTGGGGACGCGGACTCACCTCGCTGAAGAGCACGTCATCGCCCTTGATGAACATCTCGACGCCGAACAGCCCCAAGCCACCGAGCGCGCCGGTGATGCGCTCGGCGATCTCTTGCGCGCGACCGATGGCCACGTCACTCAGCGCCTCCGGCTGCCAAGACTCTTGATAGTCACCTCGTTCCTGGCGATGACCGATCGGTGGACAAAAGAGCGTCCCCTCGTGTTTGGTACGCACCGTGAGTAGGGTGATCTCGGTGTCGAACTGCACGAAGGCCTCGACGATAATCCGTGGGGATTTTCCCCGGGACCCACTCATCGCGTAGTCCCAAGCGAGCTCGACATCCGCCGCGGTTTTCACCGTGGACTGACCCTTGCCGGAACTCGACATCACGGGCTTGACCACGCAGGGCAACCCGAGCTCGCGGACCGCACTCTCGAGTTCAACGAGGCTCTCCGCGAACCGATAGGCGCCCGTGGGCAGCTTCAGCTCTTCTGCGGCCAAGCTGCGGATCCCCTGCCGATCCATGGTCAGTCGGGTGGCGCGGGCAGTCGGGATCACGGTCCAGCCTTCCTGCTCCAACTCCTCGAGTGTCTGAGTCGCGATGGCCTCGATCTCCGGGACAATCAGCGTCGGCCGCTCCTGAGTGACAACCCGACGGATCTGTGCCGGGTCGAGCATGTCGATCACATGGCAGCGATGAGCGAACTGCATGGCCGGAGCGTTCTCGTAGCGGTCACACGCAACCACCTCCACGCCTAGGCGCATCGCTTCGAGCACGACCTCACGCCCCAGCTCACCCGACCCCAACAGGAGGATCTTCGTCGCTTTTGGATAATACGGGGTTCCCAGGGTGACGGACGCGGGATCTGAAGGATTGGAGGTCATGGCGCCCCAACCTCTACCGATACTCAGCTGCGGCGACCACAGAAACAGCGGCGACCACAGAAACAGCGGCGACCACAGAAACAGCGCTGCGACCACAGAAACCACGCTGCGACCACAGAAACCACGCTGCGACCACCACAGAGGCAGCTTCGAGCTTCAGAAAATCTCGAACGCTCGAGCTCTGCCCCTCGGTGCGATGGACAGCCGATCGACGGACGGGCAATATTGGGGAGATGCCTGAAGGCCCGCCGTCTGAGCAACCACCTCGGTCAGTTGACCTCGCCGCCACGCGCGTGGTGAAGAGTTCGGACTCCCCGCGCCCTGACCGAGCTGGCCCGGCGTGTCTGGTCGTGATCGTGGGGCCGAAGATCGGCACGCAGATCCATCTGGAGCAACCCGTGGTGATCGGACGTGACCCCGCGTGTGCGGTCCACTTCGACAGCGACATGATCAGTCGCCGCCACGCGCGGGTGGAGTCCGTCGCAGGGATCTACCAGGTACAAGATCTGGGCTCGACCAACGGGACCTACGTGAACGACCGGCGCGTCGAGACCCATCGCCTCCAGGACGGAGATCGCGTCGGCGTAGGTAAAATCCTGATGAAGTTCCTCGACAGCAACAACATCGAGGCACAATACCACAAGGAAATCTACGACCTGATGACCATCGACGGTCTGACGGGCGTGAGCAACAAGCGCCACTACAACGACACCCTCGCGAGCGAGCTGAGTCGCCCCGGTGCGCAAGCCGAGCCGGTCAGCGTCATCGTGTTCGACGTGGACCACTTCAAACGCATCAACGACACCCTGGGCCACGCCGCTGGAGACGCCGTCTTGCGCCGGCTTGCTGCAACTGCGCGTGGTGCCGTGCCGCAGCAGCACCTCGTCGGGCGGGTTGGAGGCGAGGAGTTCGCGGTGATGTTGCTCAACTGCGATCAGGCGCCTGCGCTCGCCATCGCCGAGCAACTCCGCGCGGCGGTGCAAGCTCAGCTGTTTCAGTTTCAGAACCAGGTGATCCCGGTGACGATCAGCGTGGGGGTGGCGACCCGCGCCATTGGACAGCAGGAAGCGCCGCTCGAACTGTTCAAGCGCGCCGACGAAGCGCTCTACCGTGCCAAGCAGTCAGGCCGAAATCGCGTCTGCACCTGAGTTCTCCTGACGAAAGGGCCTCAGCCACCCTGCACACCGGTGGCACCCGGTGCGATGGAGCACCAGCTATAGCAACACTGGCTGAAGCCTTGAGCGCGTTTTTGCGTGGTGGACTCGAGGTCGAAGATGGCTCCCTGCGGAACCGCGAAAGATGAACCAGGGGGCGGTTTGACCGCCGTCGGGCACGCGTCGAAGGGCTGCGGGGCCGGCTGGGAGGTACCTGATTCTGGCGCCTCGAAGCACAACGTCTCACGCATGGCGAGGGCACTATCGCAAGCGGCGTAGGCATTGAAGCTGTCGGGCGCGAGCACATTCAGCTTTGAGCACCACGAATAACAGCAGCTGTGCCCAGGTGGCATGCGCTTACGGGTGTAAGCGGTGTATTGCTTGTCGAAGGACGCGTTCGTCGGCGCGTCAGCGAGCTCCCCCGCTGGATCCTCCACGAAGGACGGGCAGCTCTCGTAGGGCGCTGGTGCTGGCCGGGAGGAGGCACGCGGCAACAGGTCCTCGCAGTAGTACTCGCGACTCTCGTCCGCCTCGCAGCGCACCACTTCACCCACCAGCGGGCTCTCCGGCGGCTTGCTACTGCACCCGGTCGGGCCCGCCATGACCCCCACCAAGAGAAAGCCAATCAGTAGGCTTGGACGCGCGGGGACGAGGCGGCTCAGGGGCATGGACACCGCGCATTTGAAGCTGAGGCGCGACCTCCGGCAAGTCGCGTTTTTCACCCCACCCTCCCCGCCGATTTGTGTCGAGCGCTTGCGCTCCCGGGCGTTAGCCTCGAACATCAGCCGGCTTCGCCCGCAAAGCGCCCGCCGCAGGCAGTCCAAGCGGCAGGTGCGCCCACCTCAATGATCAGCTTTCGCAACGTCAAGAAGTCCTTTGGTACCAAACACGTGCTGCGCGACGTCAGCTTCGACGTGAACCCCGGGGAGGTCTTCTTCATCATTGGCGCATCCGGCGTGGGCAAGAGCGTGTTGATCAAGCACCTGATCGGCCTCTTGTATCCCGACGACGGCGAGATCTGGCTCGATGGTGAAGAGGTCAGTCGCTTCGACGAGAAGCAGATGTACAAGGTGCGGAAGAAGTGCGCGATGGTGTTCCAGCACTCGACGCTCTTCGACTCGATGACTTGCGCGGAAAACGTGGCGCTGCCGTTGCGCAAACATCGAGGAATGAAGCCCAAGGAGGCGCTGGGAGAAGCCCACCGCTTGTTGGAGACGGTTAGGATGCGGGAATTCGGCGATCGCTACCCAGCAGCCCTCGGCGATGGCATGCGTAAGCGGGTGGCCATCGCACGCGCGCTGACTCTCGAGCCTCAATACGTGCTCTTCGACGAGCCAACCACCAGCCTGGATCCAGTCAGCGCTCGCCGCGTGGATACGCTGATACGGCAGCTCAGCGATGAAATCGGCGTCACCAGTATTGTGGTTTCCCACGACTTGGTCAGCATCTTCACCATCGCGGACCGCATCGTGATGCTCTACGGCGGGCACGTGAAGTTGCTGGGCACCCCGGAGGACTTTCGCGGCTCTCCGGATGAGATCATCCAGCAGTTCATCAATGGGCGCGCCGAGGGGCCCATGGATGCTTGATCCTTTCTTCTGTAGTCTCCGGAGAGCCTCATGAGCCAGCGTTCCATCGAAGTAAAAGTCGGCGTCCTCATCCTCCTCGCGCTGGGTCTGCTCGGCGGCTTCGTCGTGATCATGGGTGGGCTCAGCTTCGAGCCGACCTACACGGTCTACGTCAACTTCGAGAACCCTGGCGGCTTGCAGTCTGGCGCTCCGGTGCGCATCGCGGGCGTGAAGGTGGGCACCGTCGACCAAATCGAGTTCCGCGCGGGTGAAATGAACCCCCAGACCAACGAGCCACTGCCTCCCATCCGCGTGGTCACGAAGATTCAGAAGAAGTACCAGTCCTCGATCCATGACAACTCGCGCTGGTACGTCACCAGCCAAGGCGTGCTGGGAGAGCTTTTCCTCGCGGTAGACCCAGGGTCCTACGATCGCCCTGTCGTCGCGGATGGTGCTTCGGTGGACGGCGTGAGCCCGCCACGCCTGGATCTGTTGTTGAGCGAAAGCTACGAGCTACTCCACGCTGCCTACACGGGCATCACGAAGAACGAAAAGAAGATCAACGAGACCTTCGACGGCTTGCACCAAACCCTCACGGGCACCGGCAACTTCTTCAAGAACAACGACAAGAAGCTCGACAACATCGTCACCAACGTCGAGACGCTGACCGTAGAGGCGAACGATACGCTGAAGAGCGCACGCTCGCGCTACGTGGAAAACCCGCAGATCAACCGCATCATCAACAACGTCGAGACGACCACCGTCACGGTGAACAAGAACCTCGGCCCACTGATGAAGGACACGCGCGCCGTGATGGGCGACGCAAAGAAGCTCACCGGCGAGCTCAGCAAGCCAGAGCAGCTCGCGCGCATCGACAAGATCACCCGCGATGTCAGCGACGTCACCGGCCGCGCGAAGGTCGCCACCGCCGACGCACAAGCAATCGTCGCCCACATCAAGCGCGGCAAGGGCACCGTCGGCGCGCTGGTCATGGACGAGGCGCTCTACGACGACATCCAGGAAATGCTGCGCGACCTGAAGCACAACCCCTGGAAGTTGTTCTGGCGCGAGTAGCATTCACGCCTCCCCCGTCAGCTTCGATCCGCCTCTCGCCTCAGGGCGGTCGACGTTGCGCGTTTCTAGGGCGCGAATTTCCGCAGGGTTTTTAACCTAGGCCGGTACCGCGCCGGGTTTAGACCACTTGATTTCGCGCCCGGGAGGCGCGAACAAGTAACAATCTGGGGGTGAGGCGCGTCAGGTGCCGCCGGTACCGCCCGTGGTCGCGCCGCCGCTGCTCGCACCGCCGCTGCTTGCTCCGCCGGTACTGCTCCCACCTGTAGCGGCACCGCCGCTGCCGGCGTTGCCGCTGCCAGCACTGCCGCCGTTGCCAGCACTGCCGCCGTTGCCCGCACCGGCACTCCCCCCGGCGCCCGCGTTGCCCGTACCTGCGCTGCCACCGTTGCCCGCGTTGCCGCTGCCAGCATTGCCGCTACCAGCGCTGCCGCCCATCGCTCCCGAGCCGGCCGCCCCACCGTTGGCCGATCCCGCCGCTCCCGCGTTGCCAGTCCCTCCGGTAGCGACGCCTCCGGTCGCCCCAGCACCAGCTGCACCGCCCACCCCGGCTGCACCGCCGGCTGGAGCACCACCCGTGGATGGGCCGTCGACGCCGGAGATGATGCCGTTCAGATCGTTCGAGCAGAGGCCTTCCACGCAGACCAGCCCGAACTCGCAGTCATCGGCGCGAAAGCACTCGTCTCCCAGCGCTCCTGCCTCTTGCGGTCCGCCACAGGCCGTGAAGGGCGCGAGCGCCAAGCCGGTCACCAAGGCGACCCAAATCGTCGAACGAGCCGCCCGAGGGCGCCCCGGCTCCACCGAATGCCCCTGTGTTCGCCGCGCCATGTGTACAAACGCTACGAGCTGACCTCGATCCGGACAATCGGTTTTTCACCCCCAAGAGCTCTGGTGAGGCGAATCTGTGATTCGCTGAACAAATCAACACAGCGTTTCCTCGTCTCAAAGGTAGCGCGAAGGCGCAAAACTCGAGCGCCCACACCCCTCCCTGACGCGCAGGCAACAATCCGCCACGCTGGGTGAAAACTTCACCCAAGGACGGATCCCGAGTGTGAGTCCTAGCTGGCAGTACAGGCGGGGCTAGTAGCGTTCCCAGCCTGAACAGGCTCTTCGCTGCATGTCCCACACCGCGATCACCGTCAGCAAGCACTCAAAGCTTCCCACGCAGCGACTGACGCGGAGTGTCCGCCATGTGGGGCCTTGCCCTACTTCGCGGCGACACCCTGAAAGCCTGCTGCAGGTCGTTGCTCCAGCATTGCGTGACCGTTGCGCGGGGGAATTGCGCCAGCGACGCGGCGCGGTCGTTGACGAATCCCGCGTGACATTGCTATTCGCCCATCGCGTTGGGGTATGCTCAACGCCGTCGATTTCAGTCGTTGCGAGTAGCCGAATTCACGCCGGTCGAGCGGTGCAAACGCCGCGCTACCAGCATTCTGTTACTCAAAAATCTTCATTCTCCTCTAAGGTTCACTCTCGAAGTGAACCCGCCTCCCAAGTTTCCCTGTTTGGTGCTGTAGCGCACTGAAGAAGGAACCCGGAGTCACCTGTCGCGCCCTGGCACATCGAGTGTCCAGTGTGCGAGCCGCCCACCACCCACGCGCCGCTCATTGGCGCCCAGCTAAGGAGTCCAGCCGCCCATGGCCGAAGAGAAGGAAAGCTCGGTTCTCTTCTCCCTCAAGGAACTGATGAGCCTCGAGGAGGATCGCATCGCCAAAGAGGAAGCGGACGCCAAAGCTCGTGAAGACGACGCCCGCCGCGCCCGTGAGGATGCAGAACGGGCAGCTCGCGAGGCCGAGGAGATGCGTCTTCGTGAGGAAGAGGAGCGGCGGCGCCAAGAGGAGGCTCGTCGGCGAGAGGAAGAGGCGCGCGTCGAGGCCCTCAAGCAGGCCGAGATCGAGCGCTCCCGCGCGGAGCATGAGCAGAAGGCCCGCATGGAGGCCCTCGCAGCTCAGCAGGATCACGAGCGGCGCCTCGCCGAGCTGAACCGCGACAAGGGCAAGAAGAAGCTGAAGATCGCCGTCGGGTCGATCCTCGCGGCAATGTTCATCGGTGGTGGTGTACTGACCTACGTCATCGTCACCAACAACCAGAAGGCCGCCGAAGAGAAGCGCGTGGCCGAGGCCGAGCGCGCGCGTATCCAGGCCGAGCTGGACAAGGCAACCAAGGACCTTCGCGACAAAGAGAAGAAGGAAGACGAGCTGAAGGACGCGCTCAAGACCGCGAAGAGCGACGCCGAGCGTGCGGCCCTGAAAGCACAGCTCGAAGCCGCCCAAGCGGAAACGAAGAAGGCCCGCGGCGCGGTTGGTGCTGCTGGCGGCGGCAAGCCCGCCAGCGGTGGCGGCAGCAAGCCGAAGCCGTGTAACTGCGCCCCTGGCGATCCGCTCTGCTCCTGTCTCTGATTCGAGTCAGCAACAGCCAAGGCGCCGCGCGACATCGCGCGGCGCTTTGCGTTTGTGCGCCGACCGCTTGCAACGCTTGCCCGTGCCCGCCTCGCTCCCAGCTGGTCGCTTGGGGACAAGCCTGAGGGACTGGTGTAGGCTCGCCACAGGCAGGGCGCGCCCCACCCAGGCGACGCGATTCGCCATCGGAGAATCCGCGCCCGCCAAGCCACACATGACTCTCGAAGCATCGAAACTGGCCAGCGCACGCAAGCGCTTGGCCTTCCCACTCGACTACCCCACGCTCGCAGAAGCCCGCAGCGGCGCCCAGCGCATCAAAGACTCCATGGGAGTGCTCAAGGTTGGCCTGGAGCTGTTCGTCGCTGAGGGCCCTGCCGCCGTGACCCTCGGCGCAGAGCTTGGCATGGACGTTTTCCTCGACCTCAAGCTCCACGACATCCCCGCAACCGTCGAGCGCGCGGTAGCGAGCGCCTGCGCCCTCGGAGCGCGCTACCTGACGCTGCACGCGGCGGGCGGGCCGCGCATGCTCGAGGCCGCTGCGAGTCGCGCCACGAAGGAAAACAGCGGCCTCTGCCTACTCGCGGTGACCGTCCTGACGAGCTTGGATCAAAGCGACCTCGAGCGCGTGGGGGTCTCGGCGAGCCCAGGGGAACAAGCTGAGCGTCTTGGAAAGCTAGCCGTCGAGTGCGGCGTCGGGGGGCTGGTTTGTTCCCCCGCGGAAGTGGCAAAGCTGCGCAGTGAACTCGGGCCGC
The DNA here is from genome assembly GCA_020633205.1 of Polyangiaceae bacterium. Lineage (NCBI taxonomy): Bacteria > Pseudomonadati > Myxococcota > Polyangiales > Polyangiaceae > Polyangiaceae bacterium. The sequence continues at coordinate 11,260 of JACKEB010000022.1, read as the reverse complement.
GGCCGGTGCTGGTCACCCCGGGGATCCGCCCCGCGGGTAGCGACGTCGGCGATCAGAAGCGCGTGGGAACCCCCACTGAGGCAATTCAAAACGGCTCCAGCTTGCTGGTCGTTGGTCGCCCCGTGCGCGACGCCGCAGATCCCCAGAGCGCGGCGCTGGCCCTCGCCACGGAGGTCGCCGAAGCCCTCGGCGGCGAGCCACAATGAAGTCCGAACCAGCGCCAGGTCTCGACGAACGTCTCGTCGTGGGTCTGCAGCCAGTTCGCGAGGCCATCCGCGTGTACGGCAAGAGCCTGTCTCGGGTGATGGTCGACAACCGCAAGCTCCCGCGCCTGGAGGCGCTCGCCCGCTACGCGAGCGACCAGGGCGTGATCCAAGTGGATCGGGTGCGTCGTGGTGATCTCGACCGCTTGGCGCGCGGCGCGAGCCACCAGGGCGTGGCGTGCTTCGCACCAGAGCTCCAGTTGATCTCCCTGGAGCAGGTCCTGACACCACCCGAACAGCTGATCCTCGCCCTCGACGGCATCCAGGATCCGCAGAACTTCGGCGCGATCATTCGTAGCGCCGTGGCGATCGCCGAGGCGCCAATCCTCTGGCCCGAGAGTTCCTCGGCACCGCTCACCCCGGCAACCTTCCGCGCGTCTGCGGGCGCGATCGAACACGCTCAACTGGTGCGCGTGCCTTCCCTGAGCACCGCCCTTCAGCAAGCCGCGGCCGCCGACTTCGAGGTCGTCGGCCTCGACGCCAACGCCCCAAAAACTTTGCGGGAACTGCCCCTCGGACCGAAGATAGTCCTCGTCCTTGGGGCGGAGCACGAAGGCCTGGGTAAGCAGGTGCGTCGCGCCTGTACTCAAACCGCCAAGCTGCTGAGACCCCATCACATCGACTCGCTCAACGTCTCCGTTGCCGCGGGGATCGCCTTGTTCCAGGCCTCGCTGGCTCGGAACTCTGCGGCGCCCGCGGACTGAGGGTGTGGTGCACCCAAGCGCTGAACAGCCGCGCAGAAGCGCCAAGACCGATTCCATTCAATGGAATTGCCGACCACGCGCCTGATGCTTCGAGATAGTGATCTGCTTTCGCGGACTTACGCATCCGCCCTTCGCGTCAGCTCTGATCTTCGCGGCAAACCTTCAAGTAGCGCTTGAACTGAACAGGCGTGAGTCAGTCGCTCGGAACCAAGCGACTGAGCACGCCGATCACCCGCGCTACGTCCTCGGCCCGCGTGTCCTCGCCCAAGCTGAAGCGCACGCCGCGCAGTGCCGCGTCAGGATCCAGCATCGCGGCGAGTACTGGGCTCGGTTCGAGGGTCCCCGCACTGCACGCGCTGCCCGCAGAGGCGCAGATCCCTTCGAGGTCCAGCGCTGCGACCAGCTCGTCGCCGCGCCAGCCGGCGAACCTCAGGTTGCTGACGTGTGGGGCGCGCGGCGCCCCCTCGCCGCTCACCTCCGAGCGGCCCGCGAGCGCCTGCTCGAGGCGATCCCGGAGCACCCTCACCCCCTCCAAACCTGCGCGGTGCTTCGCTAAGCGCTCGAGCGCCGCACCGAAGCCTGCAATCGCGACGGCATCCTGAGTGCCGGGGCGGAAACCGCGCTCCTGGGAGCCGCCCCGCAGCACCGGACGCGGCACCGGCACGACCCCTTCGACGTTCGCTCGCAGGCAGAGCGCCCCAACGCCCTTAGGGCCCCGCAGCTTGTGCGCCGCCACGCTGATTGAATCCGCATGGATCAGGGGTCCAAGGTCGAGCTTGCCCAAGGCCTGCACGGCGTCGCTGTGCAGCTTGAGCCCAAGGGCATGGGCGGCGGCGCCCAGCGCCTCCAGCGGCTGCACCACACCGGTTTCGTGATTGACGTACATCGCCGCGAGCCACGAGCCCGCGGGCAGCGCCCCGCAAAGCTCCCCGACGGCGTCGACTTCGATTTGGCCCAGACGCGAGACCGGCAGCCACACCACCGGACGACCGGAACTGGCCAGCTCTTCGGCCACCCGCACCACGGAAGGATGCTCCAAGCGACTGAGCGCGAGACCAGGGGCGTGAGCCAGTGCGAGGTTGTTCGCCTCGGTGCCACCTCCGGTGAAGACCACATCCCTCGCCTGCAGCTCGAGTAGCCCAGCAAGGCGCTCTCGGGTGTCTTCGATCAGTCGCCGAGCGGCTCGCCCCGCTCCGTGCACGCTGCTTGGATTCGCCCAGGCGTGAGACCGCGCCGCGTCCATCGCCGCCAGCACGCTCTGCGCGGGCGGCGTGGTCGCGTTCCAATCGAGGTAGATTTGCTGCGTTCTGGTCACGCAGCTCTCACTGCTACCACATCACTCGGCCTGCGCCGCGGCCGACACGCTGTGGCTCTCGTCAGCAAGCAGCGGGGCCCGCTCGGGCACTCGCAGGTAAAACGCCGAACCGTTGAAATCGGCGCCACCGAGGCTCAGTTGCGCGGGCGACTCGACACGTACGTCGCCGCCGTGGCCCCGCGCGATTCCGCGCACGATGGCGAGACCCACTCCGGTCCCGCCGAATGCCCGCGTGGGTGAGCCGTCCACTTGGTAGAACGGATCGAAAAGCCGCGCGACGGCGCTCGGCGGCACTCCAGGCCCGGTGTCCGCAACGCAGATCTCGTAGTCCCCGTCGATGCGCTGCACCCGAACGCCGATGCGGCCGCCTTCCGGGGTGAACTTGATGGCGTTGTCGAGCAGCTGCCCAAAGGCTCGCGAGAGGCGCTCCGCATCGCCCCAGCCAGGCATTCTTCCGCGCGGTAACTCGTGATGCAGCTCCAGGTGCCTCTCACGCAGCGCGTGCTGGGCGCGCGAAGCCACGCGACGCACCAAATCGCTCATGTCGTAGTCCCGATGCATGAAGCGGAGGCGCCCGGTCTCGATGCCGGTCACGTCCAGCAGGTTGTCGATCAGGCCACGCAGTCGGGCGACGCACTCGTCGATGGTGCGCAGGGCCTTCTCCTGGGTGTTCGTCAGCGGCCCGAGCTCGTGATCGCGCAGCATCCTCACGTAGCCCACGATCGGGGTCATGGGCGTCGCAAGCTCATGGGAGATGTTGCGATAGAACTCCTTGCGGGCGCGGTCGAGCTCGACCATGCGCAGGTTCGCCTGAGAGAGTTCCGCCACCTTCTCTTCCAGGTGCGCGACAATGCGCTGACTTTCCTTGCGCAAATGTTCGCCGCTCACCTCCGGCGTGTTGTGCTCTCGATGTCCCCCCAAGAAGCCCGCGATCGTGTCCGCGAAGCTACGGGCGTCGATGGGCTTCTGGAGGAAGCCGTTCGCGCCAACAGCGAGGCTCGTGTCGCGGTTTCCCTCGGCGGTGATGGCGACGATCGGCACTTGCTTTAGCGCCTCTTCTGCACGCAAGCGCAGCGTGACCTCGTAGCCGTCCATGCCGGGAATGGCGATGTCGACCAGGATCAGATCGGGATGCTCCTCGCGCGCCTTGCGCAGCCCCTCCATGCCGTCCTCGGCTTCGACCACCTCGAACCCGGCTGGTTTGAGCAGCTTCCTAACCAGCAGTCGATTCGCTGGATCGTCCTCGATGTGCAGGATCTTCCGCACGGTGGCTCGCTCGCTTTCTTGTGAGGGGCAGACAGCGGGAGTGCAGACTCCCGGAGCACGCGCATCTTTCTAGGTTGCGAGTTGCAAGCGCAAGCGCGCCCACTCGCTCGGCTTCGCCATTCCGTTGATGCTTCCAGTTTACAGCGGCATCAGCTCAAACACCGCCAACGAAAACGCTTGGGCAAGCAGTCGTTCGCCTTCATCGGTCGACGCGCCGCGGCAGGTTCTTTTCTCCGCGGAACCGCCCCGAGCCTCACAACGCCCTGCCAACGCGTATCCGAAGGCACGCCTGCCGTCGCATCGAGATTTGGGGGTGAGGCATGCCTCCACGCACCACACGGCAGCCGTTCGAGCCCGTCCAAGCTGGCGCACCGCACCCGCGCAGTTGCGACTCGGGCAACACACGCGCCCGCAACCGCGGTGCCTCAGCAAGCACCGTTTCCTCCCCAACCGCTCGGAGCCGGGCGCCGCTGGTCGCTCTCTGGTCAGGCAGATCGAGCGCAAACCCTACTCTCGCGCGGGATCCGGGGCTGCGGGCGCTTCTGGTGTTTGCAACGCTGCGCGCTACTGCTATCGCCCTCTGTCAGAGAGCCATGAACAAGTCGCTATTGCTTTGCTTGGTGCTGTGCGCGGGTTGCAGCAACCTCACCGCTCCCCAAATCGACTCGAACGACCGGCCCAGCCCGCAGACGGTGAAGGCCGCTGCTCCAGCGCCCACGCCTGCTCCGAAGCCCGCCGAGCCGCAGCCGCTGGCAGCACCAGCGGAAGAGCGCATCACCGCGTCTCATATCCTCATCGCCTACAAAGGCGCCCAGCGCGCGAACCCCACGGTGACGCGCACCAAAGAGCAAGCCAAGGCCGAGGCCGAAAAGTTAGCGAAGGAGGCTTCCAAGCCCGGCGCAGACTTCGCTGAGCTAGCGAAGAAGAACAGCGACGGGCCTTCTGCTCCTCGCGGCGGCTCGCTTGGAGATTTCAGCAAGGGCCAGATGGTAAAGCCTTTCGCTGACGCCGCGTTCGCGCTCAAGCCAGGTGAAGTGACCAAGGCCCCTGTGGAGACCGGCTTCGGTTTCCACGTCATCAAGCGCGACAAGTAGTCGGAGCTCCCGATGCTGGGAACCGGGGCTCGAAAGCGTCGCATCTTGATCGTGGATGACGATCCAGACATCGCGCGCCTGCTTGGCCGCGCGCTGATGGGTGAGTTCGACATCGACGTCGCCCTCAACGCTGGCGCGGCCCTCGCGATGGCCGCGAAGAACCCGCCCGATCTCGCGATGCTGGACGTGATGATGCCCGGAATCGACGGCTTCGGGCTCGCGGAGCGGCTGCGGTTGCTGCCCGGCCTCGCGCGCCTGCCGCTCATGTTCCTCACGGCCAAGGGCGACGCACAGGACCAGATCCGCGGCATCCAAGTGGGCGCCAAGCACTACATCACCAAGCCATTCAAGCTGGCTGACGTGGTCGCCAAGGTGAAGAAGGCACTCAAGTGAGCGACGAACGAGACTCCAGCCCGGACCTCACCGAGGACGCCCCCAGCGAGGCGGCGCCCACTGCGGAGGCGCCGCCCGTCGAAGAGGAAGCTGCGGCTTCTTCCGAACCAGCTCCGCAGACGGCGCCCGCGGACGATGCGACGCCGCCCAAGCAGGCCAAGGGCATTTCCGCAAAGAAACGCAAGAAGCGCAAGACCGACTCAACACCCGAGCAAGGCGAAGCGGCCAGCGAAGCGCACACGGCCAGCGAAACGCAGGCCAAGCCGCCGCCCGCAACCCTTGGCCCCGCGCTCCCGGCCAAGGTGGCGTACCCCTTGGCCATCCTGTCCGGCTTTTTGTACTTCCTGGCGTTTCCCGGGATCGATCTGTGGCCCCTCGCCTTCGTCGGGCTCGCGCCGCTGATCATCGCGATGCGCAATCAGCCGACCCGGCGTGCGATGGGGCTCGGCTGGATGGCTGGCTTCACCATGACGATGACCGGGTTCTACTGGCTCATCGACATGCTGAAGACCTTCAGCGGCTTCGGAACCCCGCTGTGCCTGCTCTTCATGAGCATCTTGTGTGGCTATCAGGGCGGGCGCATCGGCTTCATGGGCTGGCTGTATGGACGGGCTACCCACCGTGGGTGGCCCGCAGGGCCGGTCTTTTGCCTAGCGTTCGCTGCCAGCGAGCTGACCTTCCCGCTGCTGTTTCCCTGGTACTACGCGGCCACGGTGCACCAGGTGCCGGCGCTGCTCCAGCTCGCGGAGCTCGGCGGGCCGATCCTGGTCGGCTTGATGCTCGTCGCCCCGAACTGGGCGCTGAGCGAGCTGGTCTTCGCGAAGCTCGACCAACGTCAGGTCAACTGGCGACTGGTGGGAGTCTTGGTAGCGCTTCCGCTTGTTTCCGCAGGGTATGGTGCCCTGCGCATCTCTCAGGTCGACGCAGCGGTCGCCGCAGCCCCCAAGGCGAAGGTGGGTGTGGTTCAGGCCAATATGAGCCTGATCGCCAAACGCGAAGACAAGGAGGGCGGCCTGCGCCGACACGTGCGGCTGAGCCAGGAGCTGATCCGCAAAGAAGGCCCGCTCGATTTGGTGGTGTGGCCCGAAACCGCGGTTGCTCGCGCGATGGATGAGCGGAACGCCGCGACCTACTACGAGCGCAACGTGTTGCCTCAGATCGGCGCGCCAGCGGTCTTCGGCGCTATCTTGGTGCGCCGGGTGGATGACGCGCGGGGCTACGTGCTGTTCAACTCGGCGATGGTCAGTGACCCAGCCACGGGGCGCAAAGTCGTCGGTCGCTTCAACAAGCACTACCTGCTGGCCTTTGGCGAGTACCTGCCGTTCGGAGAGACCTTTCCCAAGCTGTACGAGATGTCGCCCCACTCAGGACGCTTCACTCCAGGCACGGAGGCGAAGCCAGTCCCGTTTGGTGAGCACCAGCTCGCGGTGTTCATTTGCTATGAAGACATCATCCCGAGCTTCGTGAACTCGATCATGAAGAGCGGGGATGCCCAGCTCTTGGTGAACATCACGAACGACGCGTGGTTTGGCGACACGACGGAGCCTTGGATCCATCTGGCGCTGAGCAAGCTCAGAGCCATCGAGCAACGGCGCTTCTTCGTGCGCAGCACCAACAGTGGGGTGAGCGCGATCGTGGACCCCGTTGGCCGCGTCGTGGCGCACACCGAGACCTTCAAGCAGCAAACCGCCGCGGCGCAGATCGCGTGGCTGGACGGTGGCACGGTGTTTCGCGTTCTGGGCGAGCTGCCGTGGTGGCTCGCCACGCTGGTCATGGCCGCCCTGGTTTTCGTCCGCCGGAAGTCCGCGGCGAAACCCGCTGCCTGAACACACGGCGAGTCCCACATCACCTGACATCCACCGCAAGCACCGGCGTGGCCGCCACGGCGGAGGCTGATCACCCGCGGAAACGCCCGCCCTGCCCGTAGGCCAACGTGCCTCGAGTTCGTCTATGCAGACGCGGGCGAATAAGCGCCCCACCGCGCTCGTCCATCCGAGCGCCTCGGTGTAAGCTTGCAGCAAGCCTCAACCGAGGGTGATGATATCGGGCAAGGTGTTCCGCCACTGGCAGGCGGGGACTGTTGGGAATTTAGAGGGCTGGGGTACCGTAATCGATTCGAAGTCGCTGTATTCGTGTGGCGGCCTCGGTCTAGAAGCATCCGGCTCGCGGTGCTCGGCCCAAGCAGAGACGGTTTTGCGCGAATGAACCCGGTGCCCCGGCACCTTTTCCAACTGACTGATACGGCGGTGGACGCCACCGAACGGGATCAAGGGAGTACACGCACATGAACATGACTTGGAATAAGATCGCGATCTTGGGCTTTGCGGCGACGCTGTTTGCGTCAGGCTGTGTGGTCACCAGCGGTGACGACGACAACACCGGCGGCAACGCTGGCAGCAGTGGTAACGCTGGCAGCAGCGGCTCGAGCGGCAGCGGCGGAACCGGCGCCACGGGCGGAACCGGCGCCACGGGTGGAACCGGCGGAACGGCCGGCACTGCTGGCACCGCTGGCACCGGCGGGACAGCTGGCACCGGTGGCGCCTACCTGTGTGATCCCGATGTGGGCGAGCGTCCGATGGACACGCCCGGTGACTGCAGCGGACTGGACCCAAACAGCGACAACTCCTGTGAGGCCTGCGTCAAGACCAGCTGCTGTGCAGAGTACAACGCATGCACGGCAACCAACCCGGGGAACCCCTGCGGTTGGGGCGGCCCGAACGGCGACGAGGAAGGCGAGATCTTCTGCAGATCAGCAAGATCCAGGCGGCGACCGCTGACCCGAACAACACCAAGACCTACGACCAGATCGTGAACGAGGCGCCTGCCTGCATCACCCCAGACTGCGGCGGGTTCAGGCGACGGCGACCGACGACCTGTACGCGTGCATGAACACCAACTGCAGCACGCATTGCTTGGACTTCACCCCTGAAGTGAGCAGGTTCGATATCGCGACGCGCGCCCGAAGGCGCGCGTTGCGCGTTGTGCGCCGGACATCGGCGCGAAGCGCGACAGAGCGCACGTGCAGGAGTCCAGCGCCTTCCCGCGACCTCCCCAAAAACCGCCCTCGTCAGCTTCTACAGGCCGAGCTGCTTCTTGAAGCGCTTGGCGTCTGCAGAACGTGTCCACGTTGGCGAAGACGTAGGTGGCCTCGGCGTGGTCCGCGTCGCGGGCGATCTCTGCTAGGCGCTCGATCGCTGGATCCTCGTAGCGGGACTTGTAGCCTGCCGGACCGGGCATCCGGTAGTACGCATGGGGACGCTTCGAGGCCCCATGCTGCAGCGGATCCCGCGCAGCGAGGTCTGTGTCTCCTCAGCGATGGCGTCGGCTTCTTCAGCCTTCCAGCCCTCACCCACCTCGAACACGATGCGGTCGAAGCGGCGCCCCTTCACCCACTCCAAGAACTCCTTGAGTGCGGCCTTGTTGGCGCGATTGGGTCCGAAATCTGGCGGGGCCACGAAGACCGCCGTCTTGGCGTCCAGCTCCTCGGCGACCTCTTCCAAAGTCTCCAGAGCGGTCTCGATGACCTTGCCGGAACGGAACCCCTCCTGACCAACCTGACGCGGGCCTAGCAGGGCGAACTCGAAGCCTTCGGGCGCCTCGCGGCGCCAGCGCCGGATCGTACCCGGCCCGGGCGTGTGAATCGCCGTCTCTTGCACCTCCACGAAGAGGTACTCCTTGAAGTAGCGGGTCGCCGGAACCGCGAAGCCTGCGCAGCCGATGGTGATCATGGCGGCGAAACCGTAACACAGCCTCAGCGATGCGGTAGCAAGCCGGGGACGGTTCCGTCAGCTAGCCACCAACCTGCGACCGATTGTCGCTGCCAAGGTCACGTCGTGGGCCCTGAGCTCAGCTTCCCGGGTGGCGCGAACGCCCTGTCTCAGCCTTCGGTGGGCGTCGCCAGCCCAAGCGCCGCCGAAGCCAGTGCGCGCCCCACGTCCCTGCCCAGGCGGATCAACGCAGCATCTCGATCCAGATCGAGGCCAGCGCTCGCCGCCACCAAGGTCCGCCGGCTGAGCTCACGCTCGAAGACCAGATCTCCCGCCTCGCGCACCTCCCCGCGCGCCCTGAGCACGAGCTCCTCCGAACGTCCTTTCGGCAGCCCGGCCGACGCGCGAGGAGCCGCCCCGAACTCGTCCAGACGCAGCACCTGAATCATCAGCATCGTCGCCCCCCTCGCCTCGAACGCACCGAGCTCAGCCAGGCGATCGCGAGCGCCGCGTAGCACCGCGCGCAGGACCAAAGGTTCAGGTACCAGCGGGGCTTCGCCTCCAACATCCAACCCGCCCTGCTGGCCGCTCAACACAGGCGAATATCCACAACCAAAAAGGCCGCTCGCCCCCGAACCGACGAGCGGCGAAAAGCCCAGCAGACCAAGGGAGAAGAGAGACTGGCGACGCGTCCAAGGTTTCACGGGAAACAACAACCTATCCACATCGGCGCATCTTTTCAGCGTCGCAAAGGCTCAGCGACGCCTGCTCAGGTGCGGCCATGTAGGCAACCTCGGTTTCCGCACGCAAACGCTGCCCGGGTGTGCAGCTCCCCTCCAAAACGAGCCCAGGCAGCGTGCGCATCTGCTCAGATGATGAAGTTGATGATCTTGCCGGGGCGGTAGATCAGCTTCTTCACCGGCTTGCCCGCGATGGAACGTTGCACGTGTTCGTCTGCGAGCGCGGCGGCGCGAGCGTCGTCTTCGGACGCGTCCTTCGGCAGCATCACGCGACCTCGCACCTTGCCCAGCACCTGCACCGCGATCTCGACCTCGTCGTCCTCGCACAAGGCGGGGTCGAACTCCGGCCAGGCAACGTTGGCGACGCTCGGCTGATGGCCCAGCTTCTCCCACAGCTCCTCGCTCAAGTGTGGGGCAAAGGGGCTCAGAATCAGCACCAGACGCTCCAGAGCCGCGCGCGGCAGCACAGTGAGCCCTGTCAGGTGATTCGTCAGGATCATCATCGCGCTGACCGCCGTGTTCAGACGCAGGGCATCGATGTCCTCCCCGAGCTTCTTCACCGTCCGATGCACGAGCTTCGCCGTCTCGAGCTCCATCTCGGCGTCGACGACCTCACGCTCACCCAGGGCATACACGCGGTCGAGCCAGCGACGCACCCCTTGGATGCCGCTCGTTTGCCACGGCTTCACCTGCTCGAGAGGCCCCATGAACATCTCGTAAGCGCGCAGGGAGTCCGCACCGTGCTCTTCGACCACGACGTCTGGGTTGACCACGTTGCCGCGACTCTTGGCCATCTTCTCGGTGACCAGCGCGAGCTCCACGCCGTGCTCCGGGTGCATCGGCTTGCCGCCGGCGGACTTCACGTCGGCCGGAGTCACCCAGCGCTCTTCCACCGGCTTGCCGTCGAAGGACAGCTCACCGGACTCAGCATCTTTTTCCACACGCGAATCAGTGCCAGCCAGCGCCTGCACCAGCTTGCCGTCGCCATCCAGCACGGCGTACCAGCGGAACGCCTGCCCCAGGATCATCCCCTGGTGAACCAATTTCTGGAATGGTTCCGCGTGCTTGACGACACCGCAGTCGAACAGCACCTTGTGCCAGAAGCGCGCGTACAAGAGGTGCAACACCGCGTGCTCCGCGCCGCCCACGTACAGGTCCACGGGCATCCAGTCGTCGTAGGCCTGCTGACTGAAGATCTCCTCTTCGTTGTGCGGATCTAGGTAGCGCAGGTAGTACCAGCACGAGCCAGCCCACTGAGGCATGGTGTTCGTCTCGCGAGCGAACCACTTGCCGTCCTTCTGGAAGAAGCGCCACTCGAGTGCCTTGACCAGTGGCCCCTGGGGGTCGCCCGGGTGGTAGTCGTCCAGATCCGGCAGGCGCAGCGGCAGCTCGCTCTCCTCCACGGCGATCGGCGTTTTGTAGTCGATTTCGAAGGCGTCACCCTTGCGTGGATCGCCTTGCGTTTCCACAGGGAAGTAAACCGGGATCGGTTCGCCCCAGTAGCGCTGCCGGCTGAACACCCAGTCGCGCAGCTTGAAGTTCACCTTCGCCGTACCGAGGCCCTGCTCCGCGAGCCAGGCGACGATGTTCTTCTTCATCTCCGCGGTGGGCTGACCGTCGAACTGTCCGGAGTTGATCGCGGTGCCGTACTCCGGCGTCGCGGCGCTGAGCTCTTCTGGGTCGTCCGGGTGCGAGACGACCTTGACGATGGGCAGGTCGAACGCCTTGGCAAACTCGAAGTCGCGCTGGTCATGAGCCGGTACGGCCATGATGGCGCC